>NZ_LFCV01000015.1 GCF_001037465.1 Xenorhabdus khoisanae | reverse complement strand
CCGTGCTATATCACCACCGCAAACCGTATCTTCTATCAGGGTGACAGTACCAACGGTCAATTGTTTAACATTGTGGCAGTTATCCCCGATCCCCAACATACCCGCTTAGAGTTGCTTTGTAAGGGAGGCTTATTGAATGGATAAAATGGTTATTCCCCTGAATGAAATCAAACAGCATTGCCGGATAGATGAAAGCAATACGCTTGAAGATGAACTGCTTAAGGGCTATGCCGAGGCTGCACTAGAAGTCTGCCAGCAACATATCGGTAAGCGATTTGAAGAGGGCTTGATATTCAATCCTGCTATCAAAGTGGGCTGTTTACTGTATATCGGCTTGCTGTATGAGAATCGAGCGATGGCGACAGACATTGAGCTTAAAGAAGTGCCGTTCTCTATCAAGTCATTGTGGTCTGTCTATCGTGATGTGGGGATCTACTAATGCCGTGGCAACCATTAAAGCGCTGTAGCTATCCGGGATGTAAGCAACGGGTAAAGTCGGGTCGCTGTGTGGAGCATCAACGAGAAGCCAGACGGCAACAGGACAAGCAGCGAGGCACACGTACCGAACGTGGCTACAGTAACCGATGGGGCAAATATAGACTGATGTACCTCAAGGCTAATCCGTTATGTGTCCACTGCCTCACGCAGAACAGCTATACACCTGCAACCATCGTTGACCACATCATACCGATAGACGGTGACAGTGATGTGCTGTTTTGGCCTGACTTCAATCATCAAGCCCTGTGCCATGGCTGCCATAACCGTAAGACCGTGCAGACAGACCCGGCAACCAAACAGCGGCGTAAGAATGGTGAGTATCGGGAACGGGAAGCAGAGGCGGCAAAGCGTCGTGATTGGTTGATTGAATGATAATAACACAATGAGATAACTAGGTGGGGGTATCAAAAATGACAAACGCCCCGCTAAAAAGAACCGCCGCCTCCTCAAATTTTTATGCACGGTACTTTTTTCAATAGCAGTAATCTTCATAGGAAACAATATATTATGGCAAGAGCACCCAAACCCCCTGAGTATTTAAATGATATCGCCGCGCAGCAATGGAAATCGAAAGCAAAAATCCTTAACGAACGTGACGACCTCAGCCCGGCTGACTGGAACAACCTAGAACTGTATTGCGTCAACTATGCGATTTACCGTAAAGCCGTGGCCGATATTGAAGTGCGCGGGTTCGCGGTGGAAGGTTCACGCGGCGCAGCAACCAGTAACCCGTCATTGAAAGCGAAAGCGGATGCCGAAAAAATCATGATAAAAATGTCGTCACTGCTGGGCTTTGATCCGGTATCCCGCCGTCGAAATCCGGTCGAAAGCGACGAGCCTGATGATTTAGACGCACTGATTGCCTGATGAGACAGCCTATGAACGCATGGGAGCAGTACGCTTTTGATGTCGAAAATGGCACTATTCCAGCCTGTAAGCGTCTGAAACAGGCCGTGAAACGCTACTATAACAACCGGAATAACCCGCTTTATACGTTCGATACCGAAGTGGTAGAGCGTTTTATTGGCTTTTCCCGCCTCTGCCCCCACGTCAAAGGCCACTTGCGCGGTAAGCCCATCATGCTTGAGCCGTGGCAGCAATTCGCCTTTGCTAATCTGCTCGGCTTCAAAGTGAAGGCCACAGGTCGCCGGAAATACCGTAGTGCCTATATTCAGGTGCCACGAAAAAATGCCAAATCTACGGTTGCTGCAATGTTGGCGAACTGGTTCTTGGTCATGGAACAGGGACAGCAGGATATTTACACCGCCGCCGTGAGCCGGGATCAGGCGCGTATTGTGTTTGATGATGCCCGCCAGATGTGCCTGTTATCCAAACCCCTCAAGAAACGGGTCGCTATCCAGCAACACAAAGTGACTTATGCAAAGAGTAACAGCCTGCTAAAGCCACTGGCAGCCAAAGCCTCAACGATTGAAGGAACCAACCCCAGTCTGGCTATTGTCGATGAGTACCATTTGCACCCGGATAATGCGGTTTACTCTGCCCTTGAGCTGGGGATGGGCGCACGTCCCGAAGGTATTCTGTTTGCCATTACTACGGCAGGCAGTAACGTGATATCCGCCTGTAAGCAGCACTATGATTATTGCTGTCAGATACTGGCAGGCGAAGAGCAAAACGCTTCCCTGTTCGCCCTGATATACGAACTGGACGACGAGAACGAGATTGATGATGAATCACTCTGGATAAAAGCCAATCCGAATCTCAATGTGTCAGTCGATAGCGCTGCGCTGCATGACACCATTCAGAAAGCACGGGGCATCCCGTCACAATGGACAGAGATGTTAACCAAACGCTTTAATATCTGGTGTCAGGGTGAAACGCCGTGGATGGGCGACGGCGCATGGAAAGCCTGCCAGACAGAATACGATGAAAGCGACCTCAAAGGTTTGGAGTGTTACGCTGGGTTAGATTTGTCCTCAACAGGCGATATCACCAGCATTTGTTACACGTTCCCCGTGGACAATAAGCTGTTATTACTGACCCGCCACTACCTGCCCGAAGCACAGTTACAGAATCCGGCCAACAAGAATCGGGCAATCTATCGGCAATGGGCACAAATGGGCTGGATACGCATAACACCGGGCGATTGCATAGATTATGACCGTATCCGTGATGATATTCTCAGCGACAGCCAGCACTTTGATATCAAACTGGTGGGCTTCGACACATGGAACGCCACACACTTACGCACTCAGCTACAGGGCGCAGGGCTGGACGTTGAGCCGTTCCCGCAAACCTATATGCGGTTTAGCCCGGTAGCGAAATCCGCTGAGGTGTTCGTGAATCGCAAAGTCATTCGTCACAACGGCGATCCGGTGCTGGCATGGGCGCTGTCTAATGTGGTGATGGAAACCGATGCTAACGCCAATATCAAGCCGAACAAAAAGAAGTCTGCGAATAAGATAGACCCGGCAATTGCATTCTTGATGAGTTTTGGTACATGGCAAGCCGAGCATGAAGACTTTGCATTTACCTTAAGTGATGAACAGCAGCAGCGACTGGCTAACTTTGATGGGATATAACGTAAAAAGGTAAGCGCTTTTACTGATTCGCATATTGAACCCGATAAACCAATCAGTTAAAGTAGCCATGCCATTAGCAAAATCTAATGGTCAAGGCGTCGCGGCCTTGTTAAGAACCATCCACTGGTAGGAAGTTTCTGCCAGTGTGCTTGCTATCGCCCTTTCAATGGCGGTTCAGGTAGGGAAGGCTAACGCCTTGCCGGAAGATGGTTCCCGGTCCGCGAACCCTGCCTTGAATCGCCACCATCAATATTAATTAATGGAAGGGGTAGCAGGAATGAATAACAACATCAGAAATGACTGGCATCAAGCCGATATTATTGCTGCATTACGTAAACGTGGTACAACCTTAGCGGCTGTTTCTCGTGAAGCGGGACTCAGTTCATCTACACTGGCAAATACGCTTAGCCGTCCGTGGCCTAAAGGCGAATGGATTATTGCTAACTATCTCGAAATACATCCCTCTGAAATATGGCCTAGTCGATATTTTGATATGGACGGTCAGCTTATTGAGCGTAAGGTTCGAGACAAATCATAAAAATAGTCAGTTCTCACTTGCAAATCACCGGGAAGATAGCCGTAACGGGGTATCTTCTCACTGGCAGTAACATTCTCTCCTGTCACCTCGATAGCTCCCGCCGAAGTGCGTTGCAATCTCTCACAAGGCCAGAACTCTTAGTTTATTGCTCCAGTTTTATTGATCACAAATTCACTTTCATTCTTTCTTTTCTTTCACAGTGTTTTTATCTTATGCTTTGTTTATAGGTTTGTTCAGTGTTCTATGTATAAACAATTATATAAACAAACGAAAACAAACGCGTTATAAAATGAGGATTATTTATTCAATATCAATCAGTTGTGTTTTAATTACAAGTATAGACTATATATAATTACTCAAGGCTGTTTTCATGGCGTATACTGATGCGCTATTTCGTTTTTTGTTTAGTGGATTGACGCGGTATACATGGCTGGAAAAAAACCAACTAACAACAGTATGGCTGAACCAAAAGATCGCCAAATGGAAGGGCTGAAACTTCCACCACACTCTTTGGAAGCAGAGCAATCCGTGTTGGGCGGTTTGATGCTGGATAATGAACGTTGGGACAATGTTTCTGAGCGGGTTACCAGCAATGACTTTTTCAGCCGACCACACAGGCGTATTTTTTCTGAAATGCAGCGTTTACTCGAAACGGGTAAACCTATCGACCTGATTACGTTATCGGAATCTCTTGAACAGAATGGCGAGCTTGATAAGGTAGGTGGATTCGCCTATCTGGCAGAGTTGTCAAAAAATACCCCAAGTGCTGCGAATATCAACGCTTATGCCGATATTGTCCGCGAACGTGCGGTGGTGCGCGATATGATCGCGGTGGCAAATGAAATTGCAGATGCGGGTTACGATCCGCAGGGGCGGACTAGCGAAGAGCTCTTGGATCTGGCTGAATCACGGGTATTCCAGATTGCAGAAAACCGGGCAAGTAAAGATGAAGGCCCGAAAGGTATTGAACAGATCCTTGAAGAAACCGTTGAGCGAATTGAACAACTCTATCAGCGTCCGCATGATGGTGTGACAGGCGTTTCTACAGGCTATCAGGATCTGGATAAAAAAACGGCTGGTTTACAAAAATCAGATCTCGTTATTGTGGCAGCGCGTCCTTCAATGGGTAAAACTACCTTTGCGATGAACCTGTGTGAGAACGCAGCGATGATGCAGGATAAGCCAGTCCTGATTTTCAGCCTTGAGATGCCCGGTAATCAGATCATGATGCGTATGTTGGCATCCCTTTCTCGCGTGGATCAAACGCGCATTCGTACCGGTCAACTTGATGATGAAGATTGGGCACGGATTTCCAGTACCATGGGGATTTTGCTGGAAAAACGTAATATGTATATCGATGATTCATCCGGTTTGACGCCGACAGAAGTACGTTCCCGTGCGCGACGGGTTTTCCGTGAGCATGGCGGGCTTAGTTTGATTATGATCGATTACCTGCAATTGATGCGAGTCCCCTCTTTATCTGATAACCGGACACTGGAAATTGCCGAAATATCACGCTCATTGAAAGCATTGGCAAAAGAACTCCAAGTGCCGGTTGTTGCTCTCTCCCAGCTTAACCGTAGTTTGGAACAGCGAGCTGATAAACGTCCGGTTAACTCCGACCTGCGTGAATCAGGCTCTATCGAACAGGATGCTGACTTGATCATGTTTATCTATCGTGACGAAGTTTATCACGACAACAGTGAACTGAAAGGCGTAGCAGAAATCATTCTTGGTAAACAGCGTAACGGTCCGATAGGGACGGTAAGGCTGACGTTTAATGGCCAATGGTCACGGTTCGATAACTATGCAGGGCCAAACTATAGCGACGAATAATTCTGGTGCCTATCGTTCATATTCAAATGACCTGAAATAAGCAGCGTCCAAAATAATGGGGATAGGCTTTTAATTACCACTCTTGATCGGAAAATCATAAAAAGGGGACGAAATGAAAGCGGCAACTGCTGTTATCGACCGCCGCGCTCTGCGACATAATCTGCAACAGGTTAGAGTACAAGCTCCTGACAGTAAACTGATTGCAGTTGTGAAAGCAAACGCCTATGGACATGGTTTATTAGAAACTGCGTACACAATGGAAGACGCTGATTGTTTCGGCGTTGCCCGGATTGGGGAAGCTCTCGCGCTGCGTAGTGGCGGGATCGGCAAGCCGATTTTGCTATTGGAGGGTTTTTTTGAGGCGGCAGATTTGCCCGTTCTGGTCGTCAACCACATTGAAACTATAGTCCACAGCATTGAGCAGCTCGAAGCATTAGAGCAGGCGGATTTGCCCCATCCGATTAAAGTGTGGATGAAACTGGATACAGGCATGCACCGTCTGGGCATCAGGATTGATGAAGCAGAAGAATTTTATCAACGCCTGAGCCGTTGCCATAACGTCGAACAACCCGTGAATATCATCAGTCATTTCAGCCGTGCAGATGAACCTACCGTAGAAACTACCCAACATCAAATTGATTGCTTTATGACATTTATTGCGGATAAATCTGGTGAAAAATCCATAGCCGCATCAGGTGGAATTTTATTGTGGCCACAAGCCCATTTGGATTGGGTTCGCCCTGGTATCATGATGTACGGAGCTTCGCCGATAGAGGGTAAAACAGCGGCTGATTTCAATTTAATTCCTGCTATGACACTAAAATCCAATTTGATTGCCGTGCGTAAACATAAAGCGGGTGAATCAGTGGGATATGGTGGTACGTGGAATAGTGAACGCGATACTTATCTTGGTGTCGTGGCGATGGGATATGGTGATGGTTATCCCCGTAGCGCACCCGCGGGTACGCCAGTATTCATTAATGGCCGGGAAGTACCACTTGTTGGGCGTGTTTCCATGGATATGATTACCGTAGACTTAGGGCCAGAGTGTCAGGATAAAGTAGGCGATGAAGTTACCCTTTGGGGGAATGCCCTGTTAGTTGAAAAAATAGCCCAACATTCAGGGACTAGCGCTTATGAGTTGATTACGAAACTGACTTCACGTGTTGCGATGGAATATCTAGACGAATAATTCGGTAAGTTATATTGTCTGTCAGTACATTTTCTTATATATACCCACTGTATTTTAAGATGTAGCGCGACGGCGAGGGAATGAATCCCCAGGCACATAGCTAACTGTGTGGTTGAGGTGAATAATCCAGCTCAATAAAACTGCAACTTGGAAGACGACGGGTATATTCAATAACAGGGAGTATGAAAAGTGTTCCAGAATGTTGATGCGTATGCAGGCGATCCTATCCTGTCGTTGATGGAAAAATTTAATAGCGATTCCCGTGCAGAAAAAATTAATTTGAGCATTGGGCTTTACTACGATGAACAAGGCATAACCCCACAATTGCAGGCTGTTGCAGTTGCTGAAGAGCAAATGTGTGCTCTGCCATCATCTGCTTCTCTTTATCTCCCAATGGAAGGATTACTTGCCTATCGTGCGGCAATTCAGGAATTGTTGTTCGGTAAAGATCACCCCTTATTAAATCAGAAACGTGTCGCGACCATTCAAACCGTGGGTGGTTCAGGCGCATTAAAAGTGGGGGCTGATTTTTTACACCGTTATTTCCCTGATTCTGAAGTGTGGTGTAGTGATCCAACATGGGAAAACCATGCCGCTATTTTTGCTGGTGCAGGGATCAAAGTGAATTATTACCCCTATTTTGATGATAAAACTAAAGGGGTAAAATTTGATGAAATGTTGGCAACATTTAAACAATTGCCGGCAAAAAGCATTATTTTGATGCATCCTTGCTGCCATAATCCAACGGGGTCTGATTTAAACAATGACCAATGGGATCAGGTAGTGCAAGTTGCCAAAGAGAAGGCATTGATTCCCTTCCTCGATATTGCTTATCAGGGATTTGCAGATGGCATGGAGGAAGATGCTTATGCAATCCGGGCAATGGCAAATGCCGAATTACCTTGTTTGGTCAGTAATTCATTCTCAAAAATATTTTCACTGTATGGTGAGCGTGTTGGTGGTCTATCCGTTATTGGTGATGATGCAAAAGTAACTGAACGTATCTTGGGCCAATTAAAGGCGAGTGTGCGACGCATTTACTCCAGCCCGCCAAATTTTGGTGCTCAGGTTGTAGCAAGAGTATTAAGTACCCCTGAATTAAAAACTCAGTGGCTGGAAGAAGTTGAACAGATGCGCTTGCGTATTCGGGAAATGCGGACAGTGTTGGTCGACGCATTGAAAAAATCCTTGCCAGAGAAAAACTTTGATCATTTGCTGAAACAGCGCGGTATGTTCAGTTATACCGGATTCAGCCAGGAACAGGTCGATCGACTGCGTGAAGAGTTTGGTGTCTATCTGGTCGGTTCTGGTCGTGTTTGCATGGCGGGCGTGAATCATCATAACGTACAGCGCATCGCAGAGGCGTTTGCTGCGGTGAGTTAGTCATTTTATCGTCTGTAAGATTTATAAATTTCCCTTGTTCTAATGATGGGCAGGGGAAATTTCACCAAGTACGCGAATCAAGCAGGTACTACTTGTATACCCTTCGTCTTTCAAGTTGCCTCTTTGTTGGCTGCACTCACTCACCCCAGTCACATAGTTATCTATGCTCCTGGGGATTCGTTCCCTTGCCGCCGCGACGCAACTTGAAATCCATTGGGTATAGAAGGTAAAGAATATCCCGCATAACGATAGAAAATGAGTTTCTATATTACAGATATCTCTGTTATAGCCTAAAATAGAAGATTTTTATTGGTTATTTTTGCTTGAAGTTTGTTCGCCATGTCAATTAATGATGGTTTACTATATAGTGATCAACTGAATTTTTAATACTTCCCTTTCACCTTAATACCTAATCCACTTGAATATTTAACTTAATCTTTTAAAGCCAAAAGATTAACTGAATGGAAATAAAGAAAATGTAATACCCACTCTTGAGCTCTTTCATCAGTTATTAGGATGAACATTAACCCGTAAAGACGCAATTGCGTTTTTATTGCGATAATTATTAAAAGAGTCAAAGCATTATGGATATGCAATCAAGAAAGTATGGTAGAACGTTCCATTACCCGTTCTCGCCAGGCACGACCAGTGACGATCGTATTAATCATCATTGGTGGCAGGATATACAAAACATTAAGCAGCTTGTTCACACAGAAAAGCTGGACGGTGAAAATAATTGCCTGAATAAATATGGTGTATTTGCCCGTTCGCATGCTGCACCAACGCAATCGGCATGGACTCAACAAATTCGCCAGCGTTGGCAGTTGCTGAAAGGTGACTTAGGTGATATTGAGATCTTTGGCGAAAACCTTTATGCCATTCACTCCATTGAATATCGCTATCTTGAAGAATACTTCTTCGTATTTGCTGGGCGCATTAAAGATATCTGGCTCAGTTGGGAAGAAGTAAAATTTTATGCAACATTATTTGATTTTCCGACTGTGCCTGAAATCAACATTCCTGAAATAAGGAATGAATCAGTATTTATGCAAAACATTATTGAAATGGCAAAGCAGGGAAGTTGTTTTTCTTCATGGGATACACAGAACAAAAAATCATGTTCAATGGAAGGCATTGTTAGCCGCGATGCGGGGGAATATTTGGTTACTGATTTTCCACATCATGTCTTTAAATATGTGCGAAAAAATCATGTCAAAACAGATACCCATTGGAAAAGGAACTGGCAAAGAGCACCTCTATATTTTGAATATCTTTCTAATTCGAATAAATGCAGTACGGAAGGAGGAAGGAAATGAGTGGGTTATTCAGCCACAATAAATCGTGGGAAGACTTATCCTCTGCTTTCTCTTTTATCGCTGATATGGATGGGGTTCAGCAAGATCCCATCCATCATGCGGAAGGTGATGTCGCGATCCATACCCAAATGGTATTGTCTGCATTGGAACAATTGCCGGAATATTCCTTACTGACGGCGGAAGAACAGGAAATTCTCTGGACGGCAGCACTGTTACACGATGTAGAGAAACGCAGCACTACACGGGTGGATTGGGACGGACGCATTATTTCTCCGGGGCATGCCCGTAAAGGGGAGCTGTCGACCAGACAAATTTTGTTTCAGCAAATACCTACACCATTTGTAATACGGGAACAAATTGCCGCGCTTGTACGTTTTCATGGGTTACCATTGTGGTTAATGGAAAAACCCAACCCACAAAAGGCATTATTGGCAGCTTCATTGCGTGTTGATACTTATTTGCTGACTTTACTGGCAAAAGCTGATGTATTGGGGCGCATATGTCACGATCCGCAAGAGTTACTCGAGCGTATTGAACTGTTTGAACTTTATTGCCGTGAGCAAGGTTGCTGGCGTAAGCCCCGGGCATTTTCTTCTGGTGAAGCACGATTTCATTACTTTTCCTCTGACAGCGAACAGCCAGACTATCAACCTTATGATGACTACGGTAGCCAAGTGACATTGTTGTGCGGATTGCCGGGTATGGGTAAAGACCACTTTATTCAGCAGTATGGTAAAGGGATATCAGTGATCAGTCTGGACGCGATTCGTCGAGCGCATCAAATTAATCCGGAAGATAAAAATGCCAATGGTTGGGTCGTACAGCAAGCGAAACAGCAAGCCAGAGAAAAACTACGTAGCAGGCAAGATTTTATCTGGAATGCGACTAACTTAACGGGACAAATGCGTCAGCAATTGATCAAGTTGTTTGTGAGTTATAACGCCAGAGTGCGGATTGTTTATATTGAGCAAGATTATAAGCGCTGGCGTCAGCAGAACAATAATCGCCAATATGCGGTACCGGATAAGGTGATGGATAGGATGCTTGATAAACTGGAGGTTCCTGTGCCTGAAGAAGCACATGAAGTCTGCTATTTTATCGATTCTGTGATGTTGAGCTGATAACTTCGAAAAGTATTTCTGAGAGTTTTGTCGAAATTAGAAGGCTGCTGGAATACCGCAGCCTTACTATTCTTATGGCTTTAATATGCAAGGATTATTTTTGCAGTAATTGATAGAACGTTGGGTTGTCATCACATTGTCCGCCGCCACATTCCAATATGGTAGAAACCAGATTAGCCGCGATTAACAATGCGAACAAACCCATGGCAATTTTGCCTAATGTTGGTGGGGTGTATCTTGCCATATCAGTATTGCCGGATTTCAGCGGCATGATAACTGCGATGGCAATAATGGTCAGAATAGATAGGATTGCAGCCCAGGTATAAAAATGTAATCCGAAGAACGTTGAACCATATCCCGTATCTCCCGGCAGGATATGAAGGGAAACCTGACGCATAGCAACGAACCCAGTCACAATACAGCCAAGTATTGAAAGGCTATAATGACCATTTTTTATGCCAAAATAAATATTAAATAAAAATCCGAAACCAATCATGATGATGCCCGCGCGTTGCAATAAGCATAATGGGCAAGGGAGTTCAAAACGTGCTAATTGGTAATAAAATGCGACTATTAAAACTACACTGATACCGAATAGACCAAGGATATTCAAGGCCATCGCTAGGTTAATATTACGTGGTGCTGACATTGTATTATTCATTGTGGCCTCCGATTCAGAAAGAAAGATTCAATGCATCAGTGGCATGATATTTAAACCAGAATACCATGATGATGAATAAAGCGAACCAAAGTACATACGTCAGCTTTTTTTTGCCTGTAATGACGGTGGCAATGATAACCAGTGCGACTAAGAACGGTAAAAACATATACATGTTTAATCTCCATTATGAATTTAAAGCATATGTTATGACATTATGGCATTAGTGCATGAAAAATGTGATTAGTAATAATATTAGATCAACAATAGGATGCTGATTCACGAAAGGTTATTTCGTACGGATTGACTGCCAAAAAATTTTGTTTGGCAGTCATGGGGGTTTTATTGGTTAACAATTTGGTTGAAGGCAGATAAAAACTCCCCACGGCGTGGGGAGGATAGTAAATTATTTTAATTAAGGAAGTAAACTAATCACGTTCAAGTATTGGCTTCAAAAAACGAGCAGTGTGAGATTTCTGACAATTAGCAACTTCTTCTGGTGTTCCCGATACCAGTATTTCACCACCCCCGCTGCCACCTTCAGGGCCAAGATCGACAATCCAGTCAGCGGTTTTGATTACATCCAGATTGTGCTCAATGACGACGATGGTGTTTCCCTGATCCCGCAGTTGATGCAAAACGGACAGTAACTGTTGAATATCTGCGAAATGCAAACCGGTTGTTGGCTCATCAAGGATATACAGCGTTTGGCCTGTACCTCTTTTAGATAATTCCCGTGCCAGTTTTACCCGCTGAGCTTCCCCGCCAGAAAGTGTTGTTGCGGATTGCCCCAGACGAATATAGGAAAGACCGACATCTATCAAGGTTTGCAGTTTACGGGCAAGTGCTGGAACCGCATCGAAAAACTCCCGTGCCTCTTCAATAGTCATACTCAGCACTTCATTAATATTCTTGCCTTTATATTTGACTTCCAGCGTTTCACGGTTGTAACGCTTGCCCTTACATTGATCGCAAGGCACATAAACATCAGGTAAGAAGTGCATCTCAACCTTAATTACACCATCACCTTGACAGGCTTCACAGCGTCCGCCCTTAACGTTGAAACTGAAACGTCCCGGAGTATAACCACGAGCACGGGATTCAGGAACGCCGGCAAATAACTCCCTTACCGGTGTAAATACACCAGTATAAGTAGCAGGGTTTGAACGAGGGGTTCTGCCGATCGGACTTTGGTCGATATCGATCACCTTGTCAAAATGCTCAAGCCCTTGAATATCGATATAAGGCGCTGGGCTAATGTTTGTAGCTCCGTTCAACTGACGCTGTGCGATAGGGAACAACGTATCGTTGATCAGCGTCGATTTACCTGAACCAGAAACGCCCGTAATACAGGTAAACAGGCCAACAGGCAATTTTAATGTCACTTTTTTCAGATTATTGCCTTTTGCACCAATCAATTTCAGCATCTTGTCTGGATCGGCTGGTACACGCTGTTCAGGGATCGCAATTTGGCGTTCACCGCTCAGGAATTTTCCTGTGAGGGATTTCCTGCTTTCCATGATATCGGTGATCGTTCCTTCGGCAACAATCTCGCCGCCATGTACACCCGCACCAGGCCCGATATCAATAATATGGTCAGCCGCACGGATGGCGTCTTCATCGTGTTCGACCACGATAACGGTATTACCCAGATTGCGCAGATGCAGCAAGGTTTCCAGCAAACGCTCATTATCCCGTTGGTGCAGACCAATGGAAGGCTCATCCAGCACATACATCACACCGACAAGGCCAGCGCCAATTTGGCTGGCTAAACGGATACGCTGGGCTTCGCCGCCCGAAAGGGTTTCTGCTGATCGGGAAAGAGTCAGATAATTCAACCCGACATTGACCAAAAATTTCAGGCGATCATGGATTTCTTTCAGGACTTTTTCAGCAATTTTCGCACGTTGTCCACTCAGTTTGATATTTTGGAAAAACTCCATCGCATGACCGATGCTGAAATCTGAAATCTGCGGCAGCGTAGTATTTTCGATAAAGACAAAACGTGCTTCTTTGCGCAATCGGGTTCCCTCACAGGAAACGCAAGAACGATTGCTGATATATTTTGCCAATTCTTCCCGTACTGCACTGGATTCAGTCTCTTTATAGCGGCGTTCCATATTATGCAGAACACCTTCGAAGGGATGATTACGAACGGTTACATCGCCACGATCATTGGTGTATTTAAATTCAACAGATTCTTTGTCTGAGCCGTATAAAACCACTTTCCGAATGGCTGGGCTTAACTGATTGAATGGTGCTTCAATATCGAATTTATAGTGTTCTGCCAGTGATCTCAGCATTTGGAAGTAATAGAAATTACGGCGATCCCAACCACGAATAGCGCCCCCTGCAAGGGAAATATCTTCATTCTGAACAACACGATCAGGATCGAAAAATTGCTGAACCCCTAAGCCGTCACACGTTGGGCAAGCCCCGGCGGGATTGTTGAAAGAAAACAGGCGTGGTTCCAGTTCGCTCATGCTATAGCCACAAATTGAACAGGCAAAATTGGCAGAGAAAACCAATTCTTCGGCTTGCTCATCATCCATATTGGCAATCACAGCCGTGCCGCCGGAAAGCGCCAACGCAGTTTCGAATGATTCTGCCAGTCGCTGAACGAGGTCGGCACGTACTTTGAAGCGATCGATGACTACTTCAATAGTATGTTTTTTCTGCAATTCGAGTTTAGGTGGATCAGAAAGATCACACACTTCACCATCAATACGGGCACGGATATAGCCTTGTGCAGAGAGATTATCCAACAGTTTGGCGTGCTCACCTTTGCGCTCTTTGACAACAGGAGCCAGCAACATCAAGCGTTGGCCTTCCGGTAACGCCAGAACATTATCGACCATCTGACTGATAGTTTGGGCTGCCAGCGTGATATCGTGGTCGGGACAACGCGGCTCACCCACACGTGCAAACAGCAGACGGAGATAATCGTGGATTTCAGTAATCGTCCCGACCGTAGAACGCGGGTTATGGGAAGTAGACTTTTGCTCAATAGAAATGGCGGGGGATAGCCCCTCAATATGGTCGACATCGGGTTTTTCCATCAATGACAAAAACTGGCGGGCATACGCAGAGAGCGATTCAACATAGCGACGCTGACCTTCCGCATACAGGGTATCGAAAGCCAGCGATGACTTGCCAGAGCCAGATAGCCCGGTAATGACTATCAGCTTGTCACGGGGAATTATCAAATTGATATTTTTGAGATTATGGGTGCGGGCGCCCCGAACTTCGATGTTATCCATATACCATTTCCCAGATTATTGACAGTGCAAAATTTGTAAACGCGTTATTATTGCACAAACATTGCTGAATGGATATACAGTATTTAACGGGAAATCATGCTGAAACCAAGACAATGTAAAGTACGATACGCTTCGCAAAGTATAATATAACGATGCTATGTTTAAACTTAATCCTCGCATGGTAAACTACTTTGTTTATAATTAGAGAAGTTTGTTTTTAGCAAAATTCATTTCATCAGGAGTATTCCCAATGGCCAGCAGAGGCGTAAACAAAGTTATTTTAGTGGGTAATTTGGGGCAGGACCCGGAAGTTCGCTATATGCCGAATGGCGGTGCAGTCGCAAACATTACTCTGGCAACGTCTGAGAGCTGGCGTGACAAGCAAACCGGTGAGATGAGAGAGAAAACCGAATGGCACCGTGTGGTACTTTTCGGCAAACTGGCAGAAGTGGCGGGTGAATATCTGCGTAAAGGTTCTCAGGTTTATATCGAAGGTTCTTTGCAGACTCGTAAATGGCAGGATCAGAGCGGCCAAGACCGTTACACCACTGAAATCGTGGTAAACGTTGGCGGCACCATGCAGATGCTGGGCGGCCGTGGCAATGCAGGGCAAGAAGCGCCTATGCAGCAAAGCGGCGGTTGGGGACAACCACAGCAGCCACAAGCATCTCAGCAATTCAGCGGCGGCGCTCCATCTCGTCCGGCACAGTCTCCGTCTCCTGCGCCACAGAGTAATGAGCCACCAATGGATTTCGATGATGATATTCCGTTTTAAGGAAGATTTTAGAACAATACATAATATGTAAGAAGAGGCTCCTTGAATAAGGAGCTTTTTTTAAGACAATGTCCCATCCTAAATAAGGTTGACACTTTTTATTCCCGACGAATGACCATATTTCGTCAACTTTACAAACAAATTCAATTTCAACTTCCCCCAGTGGTAAGGTCGTTACACATCGTGGCTGGAGTTTTTTAAACACGTGGTTCATTACTAAACCCTATCCCAATCAATACTCCCCTCATAAAAACTCACTAAACTCATCAGCATTAGGCATCTTTATAGATTGTTTGACTCCATTAAATCTTATTTCCTGACGTGAAAGCTGGATATCTGATCCTTGCAGCACGGCATTACCGAAATTGTAAATAACGGACTCTTCACCGCGACAAATTGCCTGATCTTGCTCTTCACTTCTGCGTTTAACTATTTCATTGCGTTTGTAGTAGGTACTGATGGAAGCGCTGCCGTGTTTTTTATCCAGCATCTGCATGGTTTTTTGTGGAGATAAAACAACGGCGCTTGCGTTATTACCGCCGAATCCTTTTGCATTAAGAATGGTGGCTTTCATATCTTCACCACGTTCACCAACAAACTTATTCCGCATCAAGATGTTTAGATTGGAGGCATGCACATCCTCGGCAATGTGATCAATCGTCGTAATTCCCGGAATCCAGCCATATTGCCAAACACCTAAAGCGTTAGCTAATAGATCTCCTGCGGCGGCGGAAATGGAGTGTCCAAGATGCGCTTTAATGGCGGTGATATCCCAATTATTGAGTCCAAAAACCTTAGCAACTTCATTAATAATATGGCTTTCGGTAACTCTGTTTTGCGGTGTTCCGGTTCCATGTGCCTGCACGTAGGAATACTGCAATTTCCCATCCAATAAATGGTTAGCAAGAGAGGCAGCTTTCATCATGGTGATGTAATTGCCTATTCCCGGTGAAGAGATTGATTTTTTGTTCGCATCTGCATTAACAAAAACATCCGGCACAGAACCAAGGATATTCGCACCACATTGCAAGGCCAAATCATCACTCATCAGCAGCACAAATTGTGTTGATTCTGCAAGGGTAAACCCAACATTGGTTGAAAATGGGCGACTGGTACGACGATGGTTAACGATATCGGTTCCATCAAGCTTGCAGAGTTGATGATCTTCGGCAAGTGCCCCCATAGCCTTAAATCCTTCAATGACTTCGGGGATGATAGGCGCTTCCGCACACCCAATTAAACAAACCTTGGCCTTGCCCTGCTTAATGTCATTGATGCCCTGTTTGAGGTTATAGAGGAAACTTGCACAGGCCCCCAAACTTGCTGCGGTAGTACCAAGGTTGTTGATAATGTAACTATTAATGAAATCAGCCGGCATATCTGGCAGAGAAAGGGGAAGCATTTTGGAACTGGCACGTGAACCATTCAATGGATTGCCGATTAATCCTGCCATTGAAAATTGATCTATTTGACCTAGTGCACTGCTGGCATAAACCGAAATCTGATCAGGTTCTACCAACGCAGTAATATCTGACCATGGCATCCCTATCGAATTTAATAAATCCGAAGCGCCATAAACGGTTAAGCGTAAGCCACGTGGATGGTGGTTGGCGTTATATAAATCGCCAATTTCAAATCCTTCTGGTAATTGCCCTGCGCTAGTGACAAAAAGAGGTGTATATGTGGTCTTCAATAATCTTTCTGAGTTATTTTCAATATCAGTGATTATCCGGTTCTTCAGCATCTTTTGGGGGTCGAACTGAGTGATTCGTCTTATCAATGTTCCGTTTTTGGCGCGTTCAATATGGGCTGCTGTAATAGATTCTGAATCTTTGATAATCCCCATCCGATTGCATAAATCAGCCCATGTGTTTTGCATGGTTTCATCTTTGAGACTATCTGACACAATGCGTTTATAGCCGTGGAATCCAGAACTTCTTCCTGCTGCATTGATGCCACCCAAACCAACAATTACAGGTAATTTACTCATCATGAACTCCAAAAGGTTTTTATTGGAGTCTATCAGTTAGAATAATTTATGAACACTGACATTCATGTCATTAAAACTCAGAATATGGTCATCATATCTTTCATTTGGAAATGAAATAGGGGTATATAGACTGGCGCAATATGTGGAGGTAAGAATGAGAATAGCGTTTGTTTTATATGATAAGGCATTGCAAAGTGGGATAACTTTGGCATCGGATATGTTAAACAGTGCGAGTAATTTGAGAAGCCGAAAACAGCAGAGAGAAGAACCTCTCCATATGTCTGTTATTGGTGATTTAACAAAAAATAATGAACAGATTACTCTGCATTCTCATTATCGGTTTTCAGATCCGGTGAGTTTTGATTTAGTGTTTCTGCCACCCATGTGGGGAAATCCACTCGCTTCTATGGCGGGTAGAGAAGATATTCTGGAGTGGTTGCGTCGACAACAGGAAAATCAGGCTGTTATCGTTGCGACAGGAACGGGGGTATGTTGGTTGGCGAAAGCGGGGTTGCTTGAAGAAAAAACAGCGACGACTCATTGGTATTTTTATGACAAATTTGAACGTCATTTTCCAACGGTAGATGTGAACCGTAAAGCAAGTATCACCTATTGTGACAATATTTATTGTGTCAGGAGTATTAATTCCCAAACAGAACTGCTTGTTTATCTGATTGCCCAGCTTTTCGGTATTCCAATTGCTGAGGTTATTGAAAAACATTTTTTGCATGAAGTATCAAATTTCCAATCAGAACCGTTTTTTCAGATTGGAGGTAATACGCAATTTGATGAAATGGTATCGATAGCACAAGACTATATTAAGCAGCATATTGATTCACCTATCACTATTAAAGATATTGCCGCTTATGTTGGTGTATCGGAAAGTACCTTGCTGCGCAAGTTTAAAGGGCAAGTTGGCGTCTCACCACATAAATACATACTGAACCATCGTTTATTAACTGCCAAACAGTTGTTAACGGATAATAGCTTAAACTTACTGCATATTGCTCTATTAGTAGGATTCAAGGATGCTTATTACTTTAGTAAGGTATTTGAGCAACACTTCAAATTGACGCCGATTGCTTATCGTAAATTGGTAAGAGCGAAAATTTTCCATGCTTAAAATCTATTCTGGTTCTTAATGGGGAACAATAGGGTTTGAAACCTGACTACCCATGCTAAATGCTCCTTAAATTATAATAATAAAATCAAGTAAATAGCATGGGGAAAAGATATATCAAATCTATTTAACCAATCGTTTTACCCAGCGATTGGCGAATATAAGAACCTGCACCCAATAATCCTGGCTTATCATGAGTAATCAGGTATACAGGAATGTCCTGCACATAACCTGTAAACCGGCCTTTGTTTTCAAATCCTTGCCGGAATCCCGATTTTTGGAAGAAATCAAGGAAACGTGGGACGATGCCACCTGCAATGTAAACGCCGCCGAATGCACCAATATTCAGTGCCAGATTGCCGCCAAAACGCCCCAAAGCTGTACAGAAAAGTTCTAACGCCTGCTTGCAGGTAGGGCAGCTTCCACTTAGTGCGCGATCGGAAATCTCTCTGGGAGTCAGATCTTCCGCTGGCTGATCGTTAAGTTTCATCAGCGAACGATAAATATTTACCAACCCGGGCCCGGAAAGGATACGTTCAGCAGAAACATGACCATATTCTTCTCGTAATACACTCAACATATGATCTTCTTCCACGCTGTCCGGCGCAAAATCTACATGACCCCCTTCTCCCGGCAGGCTCATCCACTGAGTTCCGGTGTGAATAAGATGGGCGACACCCAGTCCGGTTCCAGCACCATAAACAGCAATAGGGCGTTTAGCCTGAGGTTGTTTTCCGCCAATTTGAATGACATCATCTGCACCTAAGACCGGAATCGCGAGGGAAACGGCGGTGAAATCGTTAATCACTTCAAAACGCTTCCATCCCAGAGACGCTTTCATTTGGCTGACGGAAAAACGCCAACTGTGATTGGTCATACTGATGACATCATCCGTCACTGGGCAGGCAATGGCGATGCAGCTATCATTGATTTCGCAGTTATGTTGTTCCAGATAATGGCGGATAACGATTTCAAGTGATGCATAATCCGCGCAAGGATATAATTCGACTGCGCTCAGTTGCCCGGTATCCACATCACATAATGCCAGACGTGCATTTGTGCCGCCGATATCGCCTACCAGAGCATAAGTTGTCATGGTGTATCTCCTTAAGTCTTACGAAATGGTCTATTCCTTTCATCTTTCAAGTTGCTTCTTTGTTAGCTGTGCTGCAATTTGAAATCTATAGGTATATGTTCTAATGAACCGATCAAAACTCAAATTGAGGGGATTTTACACAAGGTTGGGCATAAAGGCCGCATAAAAATATATCGATATTGTTGAGATACCTAACACCGACAACGGTGCCAGTGTTAGGTGAGTGGTTTATTCTAAACCGAGCCCACGCAGGCCAATCGAGTTTAAGTCAGCGGCAGTGAAGCGATTTTTCCAGTTTATTTCATAGTCTTCACGGGGAAAATCTGCCGGAGATGAGCCTTTCTCAAGTGATTCTGCAACTTTATGCGCATAAGCCAGATTTCTGTCACACAGAGGAGCAGCAGGGATATACATGACATTCCCCCAGCCTTGTTGATTTTCCACAGGAGCAACGGAATGGATGAGATCACAATGCCACCAAACAGAGTCACCGGCCTGTAATGATGGAATACTACATAGCCCACGGGCGAGGTGAGGGTGCCATTTTTCGGTAGTTGGCAGTGCTTTGCCGGGAGCAACGCCACAGAGTTCATCTTCGGGCACATCATGGAGCAGGGGCCGTAACAACAAATAGGCCATCGCTTCTGGCACGGGGACAACATGCAGAAGCCCCTGATTGAGCGTCATATCTGCCAGCGCTGTCCACCCCTGAAAAGTGCGAAAAACCGAACATCGGGTGACGTTATCCAGTTCGTATTCATTCATATCCGGACGATGCGCAGCATCCCAGGGATCGTATTCTGCAAATCGGTTATTGAAAATATTTCTGAATACTTTTTGATAAGTAGGATGTAGCCAACGCTCTAAAGCGCCGGAATCCGTATGAGCGCCAAGCCCTTTGGATGTCGTACCCGGTGGCCTGCGGCGAATACGGTCGGGATAGATCATGCTGATATCAGGTTCAAACCAACGTGTTCCGGCAGATTCATATTTCCACAGGTGATTGAGAAAAGATTGTACCTTTGCAATTTCTTCACTTTGTCGGGCCTGCATCTGTGCCTGCGACCAGTAAATTGGATAAATTTCCGGGCGAGAGGCTTTCAGGTTGCTGAAATAATTATCGCCGGTGCCTTGATAAACAGTATCGAAATGGTTTCCTTCAAGGTAATCAAGCATGGATTTATCCCATGCAAGCGCGGTATCACGGGGAAAATTTTGTCTGACAATCAAACACCCACGGCGTTTAATTTTTTGTATGGTTTCTATCGGGATTTGGTTTTCGGCCAAATCACGGCAGTGGATTTCAGGCCAGGCACTCCCTGTGGTTTTTTCATCTTCCCGCGCAGCGATGAGTTCTTTTTCTATTTTGTCACAGACTTGATTGAATAGACTTTCAACATCGCCTATTTGATTGCGCATGGCCTGTTTCATCTGGCGGATTTTTTGGCGGTAATCATCTGGAAAGATTGTAGAAGTAAAAGATATATTCATCGTATACCCCGTTCGTTCAGCATGATTGGCTTATTGTTTTTATGAGCAGATAGCAGTAAATTTGTCTGTATTTACCTCCAAATCTGATGTCTTTTATAGCAGATCATTTTTGCTGATAACAATCAGGCGATGGCGGTGTACTTCGGCATCATGTCCCCAACAGAATGCTTCCCACTTTCCAATAAGTTCATCCATTGATGAAATTTGTGTTAATGGACGATCTATCTCTGTTCCATCAGAGACATAGACGTGATATTTCGTTGAAATAGACCATGCAATCATTACTTGCCAAAAGCGTTTACCATCGCCTGTTTGTTCTTCATCAGTGACAATAATGCTGTAGTTTTCTAATAGGTATTTGAAGAACTGCCTTGGGAAACCACTTACAGCATCTTGGTGTTCAGCGGAAAAAGTACGCCATACCATGATTTGAGTACATGTTTCTTTATCGATGATAATATCTTTGCGGAATGTAAGCATAACTGCGTAAACGGTTTCCGGATTATCACCTGTAGTTATCATGCGAAATTGATCTTGTTTGAGAGATTTTACAAAACGGTATCCATAAGGGGCGATGAACCCTGGAAAAGTGAAATCTTTTGCGCCATTTTCCAGAAAAGTTTTGGTATGTTCCCTATTTCTCTCAGAAGTATGTAACTTACGATTGAATTCTGCATCAGGAATCAAATAAGGCATTATTGGTTCCCCTGTTGTGTTGTTATAACTCGACATATTTTGCCCCCAATCAGTAGGACCACCAGAAAATTGTGTAGAAACGGTTTCAAGTTCATTATACATATTCTCGTAATAATTGAGTAAATATTCGTCAATTTTAACAAGTTATCCCGTAAATATACAGAGCATAAATTTTCAGTTATATTCATCTTTGATCAATATATTGATTATGACGAAAGGTTAAATATTTATTTAAGCCCAACTTTTATCCTAATAACTAATAATAAGCTGTTACCAGATAAAGTTGATGGTGTGGCAATTGCATTTAAAATCAATCGATCAAAGTGAATAGTTCCAGGGTAAAAAAAATTTATACAAATATAAGTTGTTAGATTGACAAATAGGATGGTCTTTTTGTCACCTATTTCTTCTATCAATAAAAATATCTAATCTTGAATTAGATAAATAAAAAACTGTACAAACAAACAGAATTTCCACCACAAAATTTATGATTATCGCTTGATTCTTATCCCCGATTCACTGGATAATCATTCGCCTCAAATTTTCTCACTATTTTTTTGCCTTAAAAGCCAAACGATTGCGCAAACGAATGGCTGAACCGATGAGTACAGCACGGATTTTTTTATCCGGTGACGTAATCGTTTTCGTTGGCGTTCCGTAAGGCAGGGTAGGGAGAAATGACGATAGATTTTTTAGCGAAATAGTCAACAGAAAGCAGGGGAAAAACATGTCTGGTACGCAGGCACCAACTCAATGCAAACTCGATAAGTATTTTAAGATTACTGAACGCGGATCGACGGTACGTCAGGAAGTTCTCGCTGGATTAACAACATTTTTGGCGATGGTGTATTCCGTTATTGTAGTACCGGGTATGCTTGGACAAGCCGGATTTCCCCATACTGCCGTATTTATTTCTGTCTGTTTGGTGACGGGCTTTGGTTCATTATTGATGGGGTTGTGGGTTAATTTGCCGATGGCGATTGGCTGTGCAATCTCGTTGACTGCATTTACTGCGTTCAGCTTGGTATTAGGTCAACAGGTGAGTGTTCCTGTGGCGCTGGGAGCTGTTTTCCTGATGGGATGTTTGTTTACGATCATTTCAGTAACAGGGATACGTTCATGGATTTTGCGCAATATACCAATGGGAATTGCGCATGGGGCAGGTATTGGTATCGGGCTATTTCTGTTGTTGATTGCAGCAAATGGGGTTGGGCTGGTCATTAAGAATCCACATGCAGGTTTACCCGTTGCGTTCGGATCGCTGACGGCTTTTCCTGTGCTGATGACGTTATTGGGGTTAGCGGGTATTATTGCTCTGGAGCGAAAAAAAATTCCCGGTGGTATTTTGCTGGTAATTATTGCAATCTCAATTATCGGCTTGATTTTTGATCCTGCCGTAAAATATCAAGGGATTTTTAAATTTCCTACGTTGGGGGAAGATGGCTTATCCCTGATGTTTAGTATGGATATAATGGGTGCCTTACAGCCTGTAGTGCTACCGAGCGTTCTGGCGTTGATAATGACTGCGATATTTGATGCGACAGGAACGATTCGGGCTGTAGCCGGGCAGGCGAATTTATTGGACAAGGGCGGCCAGATTATCAGTGGCGGTAAGGCATTGACCGCTGATTCTGTCAGCAGTATCTTCGCCGGTGCGGTTGGTTCCTCTCCTGCCGCAGTTTATATCGAATCTGCGGCGGGAACGGCGGCAGGTGGGAAAACCGGTTTAACTGCTTCCGTTGTAGGTATTTTATTCCTGCTGATTTTATTCCTGTCTCCATTATCGTATTTGGTTCCTTCCTATGCGACAGCTCCTGCTTTGATGTATGTCGGGTTACTGATGCTGAGTAATGTGCGGAAGCTGAACTTTGATGATTCTATTGATGCGATGTCAGGCTTGCTGTGTGCGGTGTTTATCGTGCTGACTTGCAATATTGTGACAGGAATTATGCTGGGCTTTAGTGTGCTGGTTGTTGGGCGTATTCTTTCTGGTGAATGGCGTAAGCTGAATATTGGCACGGTTATTCTTACTATCGCATTAGTGATATTTTATGCCGGAAACTGGGCTATCTGATTAAAAGAACGTGCGCAAACGATCGAAGTTTGCGCATTCCCTTCATCGTCGGACACATCTCAAAATGTGCTAATTTTTCAGCACACTCTCACCGATAAATATAAAATGAACAAATGGCTTATTGGTCATTGATTCATAATGTGATTGTTTTTTGATTTTCTTTAATAACTACAATATTTATGCTTATTAGCGCTGTTATTAAAAGTAAAAAACAGTCACAATCTTTTCACCGACGGATTTTTGGCAATTTGTAAGGGTAACATGGAAATATTCTTTACTATCTTGATTTTGATTTTGGTGGTGTCAGTTTCTGGTGTTCTTACTAAAATGATTCCGTTCCGTGTCCCCTTGCCTATAGTGCAAATAGCAATGGGAGCACTGCTCGCTTGGCCTCATTTTGGTTTACACGTTACTTTCGATCCAGAATTATTCCTCGTTTTACTTATCCCTCCTTTGTTATTTGTTGATGGCTGGAAAACACCGACTAGAGAGTTTTTCCAGCATGGACGTGAAATTGTTATTTTAGTTTTAGTATTGGTATTAGTGACGGTTGCCGGTATTGGCTATTTAATTCACTGGTTACTGCCGAGTATCTCACTTATTGCTGCTTTTGCACTGGCGGCAGTGTTATCACCTACTGATGCGGTTGCATTATCATCAATTGTTGGAAAAGGGCGTATTCCTAAAAATATGATGAGCATACTGGAAGGAGAAGCATTGATGAATGATGCTTCTGGTCTGGTGGCTCTGAAATTTGCTGTGGCAATTGCCATGGGAACAATGGCCTTTACCGTCACTGGTGCAACGATGAAGTTTTTCTTAGTTGCGCTTGGTGGACTGGCTTCTGGTATTGCTGTCACATTGCTATACAGTAAATCCCTCCGGCTGATGAGTCGCTGGAGTGGGGATGATCCTGCAACTCAAATCATGTTCATGATGTTGTTGCCATTCGCTTCCTACATGATTGCTGAACATATCGGTGTATCCGGTATTCTGGCAGCAGTGGCTGCTGGTATGACGATCAGTAAAGCAGGGGTGATCCGTAATGCACCACTGGATATGCGTCTGCGGGCTGATAGCGTATGGGGAATGCTGGCCTTCGTCTTCAATGGCCTTGTATTCATCATGCTGGGGCTGCAATTGCCGGGTATTTGGGAAACTTCTGTCGCTCAGGCTGAACTTGATCCGCAAGTTGAGACGTGGATGCTGTTCTCTGCCGTAGGTATCATTTACGTAGCGCTGCTATTACTGCGGTTCGCTTGGTTGTGGCTGATGAAAAATAGCAGCAAAGTATTAATGAAGAAGAAACCGCTGGAGTTTGCTTCTTACACAACCCGTGAATTGTGGCTGGCTTCGTTTGCTGGTGTTCGTGGTGCAATTACACTGGCGGGTGCGTTGTCTATCCCCCTCTTTTTGCCGGATGGTGATCCGTTCCCGGCTCGTTATCAGTTGATTTTCATTTCAGCAGGTGTGATTCTGCTCTCCCTGTTTATGGGGGTTATTGCTTTACCTTTGCTGCTTCGTGGCATGAAAGTGGGCGATAAATTGGCGGATCTCAATGAAATCAGAATGGCAAAAGCAGCAATGGCTGAAGTTGCGATTGTCAGTATGAATAAGATGGAAGAACGTTTATCTGCCAGTACGGAAGAGAAACTCGATGCAGAAGACATTAGTGAAATCGCTTCCCGAGTTATCGGTTATTTGCGGCGTCGAACTGCGGGTATGGATGAAATCGAACATAACTTGATGGTTGAAGAGCTGGAGCGTCGTTTCCGCTTAACGGCATTAAGGGCTGAACGAGGAGAACTGTACCATTTGCGTGCAACCCGTAAGATTAGTAATGAAACACTACAATCGCTGCTGCATGATCTGGATTTGCTTGAAGCGCTTTTAGTGGGAAATGATCAATAAATGTAGGTAAAGACCAATAAATTATGTGGCTGTTAACAATCACAACCTTTTTGTGGGCCGCTTCATTTAGCCTGATCGGTGTCTATCTCGCTGGTCAGGTTGATAGCTGGTTTTCAGTTCTTGTCAGGGTAGTGCTGGCGGCAATGGTGTTTTTGCCATTTTTGCGCTGGCGTGGTCTATCATTGAAAATTATTTCACTGTATATGGCCGTCGGTGCTTGTCAGCTTGGTGTGATGTACTTATTTGTGTTTCATGCTTATTACTACCTGACTGTGGCAGAGTTTTTGCTGTTTACCATCATGACTCCGCTTTATGTCACATTGATTTATGATTTGATGGGGCGCCAGCGGCTGCGTTGGGGATATGCTCTGAGTTCTTTGCTGGCTGTGGCTGGCGCAGCGATTATTCGTTATGACCGATTGAGTGAATCTTTTTGGATTGGTTTGGTGCTGGTGCAATTGGCGAATATTTTCTTTGCGATGGGGCAGGTTGGGTATAAGCGTTTGATGGAAGTCCATCCAATTCCACAGAAAGTGGCGTTTTCGTGGTTCTATCTGGGCGCTTGTGTTGTTGCCATCATTGGCTGGCTGATGTTTGGTGATCCGCAAAAATTACCGACAACTCAGATACAGTGGGGCGTCCTGATTTGGCTGGGAATTGGTGCATCAGGCATTGGTTACTTCATGTGGAACTATGGCGCAACCCAAGTGGATGCCGGAACACTGGCAATTATGAACAATATGCTGGTTCCGGCTGGGTTGTTGGTCAATTTTGCAATTTGGCAGCAGCATCCTGATTGGCTGAGTTTTACCATTGGAGGCAGCCTGATTGTTGCATCGCTTTGGGTGCATCACCGCTGGATGCTGAAACCCGCTTCACAAAAGGTAAATTGTCCACCGCGTGCTGGCGAGCAGAACGAATAAACGTATCAATGGCAGGTTGACGCTGTTCTCCTTCTCGGTTGGCAGCGTACAATCTGCTCCATAACCCTTCTCCTAACGTTTGGGTCACAACCAACCCCTGTCTTTCGAATGTTTCCACTGCCCAATGTGGTAATGCAGCAATACCCAAACGAGCCGCCACCATTTGGATCAGCAATAGCGTATTATCAACAGCTTTCAATGTCGGAGTGACACCGGCAGGTTCGAGAAAACGCCGCCAGATATCAAACCGTTGTCGTTGAACGGGATAAATCAATAGGAGCTCAGAAGCAAGATCTTGCGGATGGATATCTCGTTTATTTGCCAGAGGATGATCCGGTGCAATCACCAGTTTCACTTCATAATCAAACAGTGGTGTGTAATGTAGATTACTGTCCGCAATGATGTCTGATGTCAGAACAATATCCAACTCTCTCTTTTGCAGTGCAGGCTGAGGATCAAACGTCACACCGGATTTAAAATCCACGTTAACTTGTGGCCAGCTTTCACGAAAACGCTTAAGTGCGGGTGTCAGCCATTGAATACAACTATGGCATTCAATGGCAATGCGTAGATTCGCCTCTTCTGGTTCGTTACATTCACGCAGGGAAGCCGTAATCAAGGGTAATACTTGTTCCGCCAGCCTTAATAATACTTCTCCCTGAGGCGTTAATCGCAGAGGTTGGCTTTTACGAATGAATAGCTTAAAACCCAGCCGATGCTCTAATTCACTGAATTGATGAGAAAGGGCAGACTGCGTTTGATGAAGATAATTTGCAGCAGCAGCCAACGATCCACAATGGTTCAGTGCTTGTAGTGTTTTTAGGTGTTTTATTTCGATCATGAAAAACCTTCAAGTTGATAATGAATAATTTGCGCTTGTGGTTTATACACTACATGCTGATTATAGAAGTGTAAACATCTAGACGGCTAAAAATTTCACGGGTGATAACATGACGGTTTTGAATCATACATTAGGTTTTCCACGTATCGGCTTGAAAAGAGAGCTGAAAAAGGTGCAAGAAAATTATTGGGCGGGTAAGATTTCCCAACAGGAATTGCTGGAGACAGGCCGTGAATTACGCGCACGTCATTGGCAACAACAAAAAGAAGCGGGCGTTGATTTAGTCCCCGTTGGTGATTTTGCCTGGTATGATCAAGTATTGACCACAAGCTTGTTATTGGGCAATGTTCCACCGCGTCATCAAAACGAAGTTGGAAATATTGATCTGGATACCTTGTTCCGTATTGCTCGTGGTCGGGCACCGACAGGCACACCAGTAGCAGCTTCGGAAATGACTAAATGGTTCAACACAAATTACCACTATATCGTGCCTGAATTTCAGGAAGGGCAGGAATTCAAACTAGGCTGGAACCAGTTACTGGATGAAGTGGATGAAGCTCTGGCGTTGGGACATAAAATAAAACCTATCCTGTTGGGGCCGGTAACTTATTTATGGCTTGGTAAAGTGAAGGGCAAGGCTTTTGATCGCTTATCTTTACTGGCGGATATCCTGCCGATATACCAACAGGTGTTGGCAGAACTGGCGAAACGTGGCATTGAGTGGGTACAGATTGATGAGCCAGCGTTAGTGCTGGAACTGCCAGAAGAATGGCTCGCGGCGTTCCCAACGGCTTATCAGGCACTTGAGGGGCAGGTGAAATTACTGCTGACGACCTATTTCGATAGCATCGGCCATAATCTGGAGACAATCAAATCATTGCCAGTGCAGGGGCTGCATGTTGATTTAGTGGCAGGACAAGATTCCCTTGAGAGTTTGGATAACTCACTGCCGGATAATTGGTTGCTTTCATTGGGGGTTATTAATGGTCGCAATGTCTGGCGAGCAGATTTGAGTGAGAAATATCAGCTTGTTGCACCATTGGTCAGTAAGAGAAATGTGTGGATTGGTACTTCCTGTTCATTACTGCATAGCCCGATTGACCTGAATGATGAAACAGGATTAGACGAAGAAGTGAAGAGCTGGTTTGCCTTTGCATTGCAGAAATGTGCGGAGCTTTCTTTGTTGTCGCAAGCATTGAATGCACCAGAAGGCAGTAATCAGTCTGAACTGGATGCTTATAGTGCCCCAATTCGTGCCCGCCGCAGCTCCACAAGGGTAAATAATCCAGCGGTTACTGAGCGCATCGCTGCGATCAAGCCGCAAGATAGTGAACGCTATCAGGCATATCCTGAACGTGCCAAGCTTCAGCGTCAACGTTATAACTTACCGCTGTGGCCAACAACAACTATCGGTTCATTCCCGCAAACAACGGAAATTCGTGGCTTGCGTCTCGATTTCAAAAAGGGCCGGGTGGATAGTACGCATTACCGAACCAATATCAGTGAACATATTAAGCAGGCGATTCAAGAACAGGAACATTTGGGGCTGGATGTGCTGGTGCATGGGGAAGCTGAACGTAACGACATGGTGGAATATTTCGGTGAACACTTTGATGGTTATGTCTTCACGCAAAATGGTTGGGTGCAAAGCTACGGTTCCCGTTGCGTAAAACCACCAGTGATTATCGGCGATATCAGCCGCCCGGAAGCCATTACTGTAGATTGGGCGACTTATGCACAATCCTTGACTGATAAACCTGTGAAAGGGATGTTAACAGGGCCGGTGACGATTCTCTGTTGGTCATTCCCAAGGGAAGATGTCAGCCGGGAAACTATCGCTAAACAGATAGCGCTGGCTCTGCGTGATGAAGTTGATGATTTACAGAAAGCAGGCATTGGTATCATTCAGATTGATGAGCCTGCATTGCGTGAAGGGCTGCCACTTCGCAGAGAAGAATGGCAGGCATATTTGGAATGGGCGGTGGATGCCTTCAAACTGAGCGCAGCAATTGCGGAAGATGATACCCAAATTCACACCCATATGTGTTACTGCGAGTTCAATGACATCATGCCGTCTATTGCAGCACTGGATGCGGACGTGATCACCATTGAAACTTCCCGTTCAGATATGGAGTTGTTAGATTCATTCGAAGATTTCTCATATCCGAATGAAATTGGGCCTGGTGTATATGATATTCACTCACCAAACGTGCCAAGTGTTGAATGGATTGAAGCATTACTGCGTAAAGCGGCTGACCGTATCCCTGTTGAGCGCTTGTGGGTAAACCCGGATTGTGGTTTGAAAACCCGTGGTTGGACAGAAACCAGACAATCATTGGCGAACATGGTAGAAGCCGCAAAACGCCTGCGTGCTTCAGTGAATAATTATCTTTAAAATTAAGAGATAAGTTGAAAACGCCCGCCACAGAGGATGTAATGTGGCGGGTTTAAAGAGATTATTTCCCTAGCAGTTTATTTTTCAAGAGATTTATGCCAGCCGATTTTAAATCCAGATTTTCCGGCACTTCACCGTTTGGGGTGACTTTATTTTCACCGGAACTAATCCATGAGTGAATCGTCCCATCCAGACCTTGCTGGGAAAACTTATCAATTAACCCACTTATTCCTCTCTGACCTTCAACCCAGTCCATCACATGCTGAAGCTGCTGGTTTTTACCACCACTCAACATATTAGCGATTTGATCGAAAAAGCCCATCGTAACACTCCCCTTTGTTGAGGTTTTGTCTGCTTGACCAGATAAAACACTTAGTTAGGTACGTTTACAGGAATAAAGTAGTAGAAATGTTATGAAATAAAGCTAAGTGACAGATTTAATTATTACAGTAGCACAATATTTCAAAATCACCTTATTTTAGGTGGAGATGGGAGGTTGGAGTATTGAGTAATTTTTCTTATGTTATTAACACGGATATGTGAAATAATTCTTTCGGTTGCTTTTAAAAATAATTAGTTAATTCAATCCATTAAATGGATTTCTTTCCTGCGGGAGATAAATTTTTAATGTGATATCCATCGTTTTTTTGTGAATGTAACTATGTGAAGATTAAAAAGGTAACAAATTGTCACACAACACCAGGGAACCTCATGAATAATTCAATACAAAAAATAGGGGTCATAGGGCTGGGAGCGATGGGAATGGGTATCGCACAGTCCTTAGTAAGAGCAGGTATTCCGACCTACGGCTTTGATCTAAATGTAAAAGCTTGTGAGCAGTTCAAACAGATAGGTGCAATGGGAGTTGCTGATAGTGCTGTTCAATGGGGACAGGAACTGGATATCCTTTTATTGGTCGTGGTTAACGGTGTGCAAATAGAGCACATTCTATTTGGTGGAGAAAAGCCATTAGTTAAGCAACTTAAGGCGGGTACAATTGTTGTTCTACACAGTACTGTATCCGCTGAACAGGCACGGGATTTTGCCAGCCGTTTACACGAATACCATATTAAAATGCTTGATGCGCCGATTTCAGGGGGATCTTTGAAGGCTGCACAGGGGCAATTAACAATTATGGTCTCTGGCTCTTCTGAATTGTTTGACCGACTTAGGTCGATTTTCGATGTAATTGCAGAACACCTTTACTACATTGGCAGTGAAATTGGTCAAGGATCAATCGTTAAAATGATCCATCAGTTATTGGCTGGTGTGCATATTGCCGTCGCAGCGGAAAGCATGGCCTTTGCTGCCAAGGCAGGTATCGCATTGGATTTAATGTATGACATAGTAACTCATGCTGCGGGAAATTCATGGATGTTTGAAAACCGTGTACCCCACATTTTGTCAGGGGATTATACGCCTAGGTCTTCCGTAGATGTGTTTGTGAAAGATTTGGGAATTGTGCTTGACGCTGGAAGGACGATGAAATTTCCTCTACCGATGGCAGCAACGGCACATCAAATGTTTTTAGCTGCCAGCAATGAGGGACTGGGACAATGGAATGACAGCGCAGTGATTAAGACATTCAAAGGAATAACATTACCATAGGGAAAATGATGTCCATCAAATTGGGAGTAATTGCGGATGATTTCACTGGAGCAACGGATATTGCCAGCTTTATGGTACAAAATGGGTGGCAGATCGTACAGTTGTTAGGGGGCCCAGATGAAAATACATTCGTACCATATGATGTAGATGCTGTCGTAATTAGTCTGAAAACTCGCTCTTGCTCTGTTGATGAAGCGGTTAAACAATCATTGGAATCTTGTCGGTGGCTCTGGAACAAAGCTGGCTGCCGACAACTATTTTTCAAATACTGTTCTACTTTCGATTCCACATCTGAAGGAAATATTGGCCCCGTTATAGATGCTTTAATGGATGAACTCCAAGTTGATATCAGCCTGATTTGCCCAGCTCTTCCAATTAATGGACGGACAGTAGTTCACGGGCATTTGTTTGTTAATGGACAGTTATTGAACGAAAGTGGAATGCAATATCATCCAGTCACTCCGATGAAAGATGCCAATTTACTGCGATTGATAGAACAGCAATCAAAAGGAAGGTCGGGATTGATTAATCTTGATTGTATCCGTCAGGGAAAACTGGCTATTCGTCGTCACTTGGAGCTATTGCGCCAAGGTGGTATTCGTTATGCTGTTGTTGATGCCATGATGATGGAGGATTTGTTGCTTATTGCTCAAGCTACATCAGACATGACTTTTGTAACTGGTGGTTCAGGTTTAGGAGCAGCACTTGCCAGCTATCATTCAGGGCAAAATCTGGCAGCTTCTGTAATTGGGTATACCCTGCCAGCTAAAGGTAGAAAGTCAGTTATTCTTTCTGGCAGTTGTTCTACCACGACAAACCGTCAGGTTCTTGAATATAAAAAAATTGCTCCTGCTATGGCATTGAATGTGGAGGAGTGTATTTACAATTCCAACTATTCCAGTTTGTTGGCAGATTGGGTCATGCAACAACCAACGGATGGCTTAGCACCAATTTTATATTCTACACAATCCCCTGAAATGTTAGGTTTGATTCAGCAGCGATATGGAGCTACAAAAACCAGTAATGCGGTTGAACAGGTTTTTGCTGAAGTTGTTAGGAAATTGAGGTATCAGGAGTTCAATACTTTTATTGTTGCTGGTGGAGAAACCTCCGCTCAGGTTGTACGGAGTTTGGGAATTAAGCAAGTGAGTATCGGGACTCTTATATCACCAGGGGTTCCTTGGGTACATGGCTTACATACAGATTGTTGGTTAGTGTTGAAATCAGGTAATTTTGGTGGGAAGGATTTCTTTCTGGACGCACAAAAGGTTTTTCATGGATAGGAAAGGGAGCAGGTGTAGTATTAGTGGAATAAATATTTGTCTGTAATTATATCTTTCTCACTAAGGGTGGCTAAATTAATTAATATTTAATGTAGAAAAGCTGAAATATATTATCTCAGAGCAATAATTATTAAGAGCCAGTTATGACTAGATTCGCCGCAAATTTGAGCACGATGTTTAATGAGGTTCCATTTATTGAGCGTTTTTTATTGGCAGCAAATGCTGGCTTCAAAGGTATTGAATGTTTATTTCCTTATGAGGCATCAGCCACAGAACTCGCAGCCTTATTGAAAAAATATCAACTTACACAAGTGCTATTTAATATGCCGGCAGGAGATTGGAGTTCAGGTGATAGAGGCATTGCTTGTTTACCGGGTCATGAAAAAGCTTTTGCAGAAGGAGTGGATAAGGCTCTGGAATATGCTTTGGCATTAGGTTGTAAACAAATTCACGTAATGGCTGGAAAATGGGATAAAAAATTTACGCATGATCAGCAACGTGTATGCTATATCACTAATATTCAGTATGCTGCGGATGTGATGGCTGAATATGGCATCAATATTTTAATTGAACCGATCAATACCCGAGATATGCCAGACTATTTTTTGACAACACAAAATCAAGCTGAAGCACTGTTAAAGGTTATAGATCGTAAAAATGTATTTATCCAACTGGATCTTTACCACTGTCAAATTATGGAAGGGAATTTACTACGGACTATAGAGCGGTTGTGGGGAAAATTCAGCCATATTCAAATTGCCTCAGTGCCGGAACGGCACGAACCAGATAGAGGTGAGGTCAATTATTTCTGGCTGTTTAGACAATTGGATGAAATGGGATATCAAGGATGGATTGGATGTGAGTATTATCCGGTAGGACATACAGAAGAAGGGCTTGGGTGGTTGAGAAAAGCCAAACAATAATCGTGTGGTACGTAGTAGGAGTGCTAATGAGCCCCCCAGAGCGCAGAGATTTTATTTACCGTCACTTACATGAACATCGGACGGTTTCTATTAGTGAATTAGTTGAGTTATTGAACGTTTCTCATATGACCGTGAGACGGGATATTCGCATTTTGGAAGATGAAGGGAAAGTTATTAGTATCACGGGAGGTGTTCAGCTAAACGACGCTTTGCGACAAGAATTACCTTGGAGTGAGAAAGCACTCATAAATCACCGTAATAAGCGTGCGCTCGGAAAATATGCTGCATCATTAGTGAAAGATGGACAGGTTGTGTATTTGGATGCAGGAACTACGACATTTGAAATTGCTCAAGTACTGGCGGAGCGCTTCAATCTGACAATTGTTACGAATGATTTTTCGATTACTCATTATTTGATGAATAAACCTCAACTTAACTTGTTCCACACAGGAGGGCAGGTAGATAAACGCAATTATTCCTGTGTTGGAAATACTGCAGCCATGGTGTTGCGTACGTTGAATGTAGATATTGCATTTATCAGTACCAGCTCATGGGATCTTGAACATGGGATTTCGACTCCCCATGAGGAGAAAGTTTTTGTAAAACAGATGTTGTTGGAAATTGCGCGTAGAAAAATATTAATTTCTGATAGTAGCAAATACGGTAAATACGGCATGTTCCGGGTTTGTCCATTGTCAGATCTGAATGACATAGTATGTGATGGGCAGTTACCGATGTCAGAACAGAAACAATTACGCGAAACAGGTCTGAAACTGCATATTGTCGATGTATAAGTATCTATAGGAAGTCAGTGTTACTTATACAATAACCCCAAAGGATTATATGGAAAGAAAAGATAGTTATAATTATTGATGATGCATATTTTATGGAATATTAATTATATTTTATGTTACTTAAAAACATTCGCAGATTTAATTGAAGCCAATTGGTGTTAATTAATATTCAGAGCCTAATTTTTCTGGTCTACGGCTATTTATTTAATGATGGAATTCGGGAAATTATCGCCAACAATTCACATGAAAATGGAACTTGATAATGACATTTTATATTCCAATTATTGGATTGGGGGTAGCAGTATTTACACTGATTTTTCTGGTGTTGCGCACTCGCGTTCATGTACTGCTTGCTATGCTGATTGCTGCGATAATTGCTGGGATAACTGGTGGTTTCACGATAAGTAATGTTGTTGAAGTGATTACCAAAGGATTTGGTTCGACACTGGGCAGTATTGGCATTGTGATTGGGTTGGGAATCATGATGGGACGGATATTGGAAGTGTCCGGTGCAACTGAACAAATCGCTTATAGCTTAATTAAATGGCTGGGAAAAAAACGCGAAGAATGGGCTCTGGCAGTTACCGGTTATATTGTTAGTATTCCCATATTTGTGAATTCAGCCTTTGTGATTCTTTATCCGTTGGCAAAGGCATTAGCAAAGAAAGGCAAACGGAGTGTATTGACGATGGGGGTTGCATTAGCAGGAGGGCTGGTGGTTACTCATCATATTGTTCCACCAACGCCAGGCCCGCTTGGTGTGGCTGGGATATTCGGAGTAAGTGTAGGTACAATGATGCTGGCAGGTGCAATATTGGCTGTTCCATGTGTTATTGGTATTACCTTTTATGCAAAGTGGTTGGAAACTAAATATTCTGATTATCAGATAATTGATACACAAGAAGACTCAGTAAATCTGCAACAGACTCATCGAAATTATATGGAGGCAAAATCTAATAAGCCTCTACCGAGCTTATTTTTTTCCCTTTTACCTATCGTTGTGCCAATAGTTCTGATTCTTATCAATGTGGTTAATGGGTTGTTACTGAAAATTGATGTGTTTATTGGGAAGGAAAACCATTTCTATTTTCAATCTTTTGATTTTCTTGGTTCACCTATTATCGCTCTGGCAATCAGCGTATTGCTGGCAATTTATACTTTAATGCCAAAAGTCAGCAAACAAGAAGTGATCGAACATTTGGAAACAGGGTTACAAGCAGTAGGAGGAATCTTATTAGTAACAGGAGCTGGGGGAGCGTTGGGAGCTGTATTAAACGAAAGTGTTACGGGAACGATACTAGCACAATATATTGCCAGCCTGCCAATAATACCAGTTTTGATTCCATTCGTCATTTCGACGCTAGTTCGCTTGATTCAAGGTTCTGGAACAGTGGCAATGATTACTTCAGCCTCTATTTCAGCACCTATTCTCAATCAGATACCAGATATTAATATGTTGGTGGCTGCTCAGGCTGCGACAGTAGGTACACTGTTTTTCGGTTACTTCAATGACAGTCTGTTCTGGATGGTTAACCGAATGATGGGCATTAAAGATGCCAAACAACAGATGATTATCTGGTCAATCCCTACCACAATTGCATGGGGGATTGGGCTGTGTGGTGTACTGCTTCTCAACCTTGTCATGTAACATATTAAAATGGCGCTCTGTAACGGGCGCTTTTCTATTTTCAAGCTTTTCGAATACTATTCTCACTTCTGCATTACTTTCTCTTTACATTGTGATCTTAATTGCAATTAAATGCGTTACGTCATTTTAAAAACTAGAGATGACGTAACACATCTTAAGCCAGATGATATCCACTCATATTATTGTTTTTAAAATAATTTTTAGTCTTAAGGTTAGGGATTTCACTCCTTTGCAAAGATAATCCTAAGGTTATTAAGAGTAATTTCTAAGAAAAATTATTACTATTTGGCATTTTTTTAGATTTAACTGTTATTTTTTCAGGCGATGCCATCCGTGCATTTATCGCTAATCATACAGATTGAAATAGGGTTTTATGATGGAGTTTTACATTCCAATTATTGGATTGGGAGTGGCAGTATTTACGCTGATTTTTCTGGTTTTGCGTACTCGTATTCATGTCCTTATTGCCATGCTAATTGCTGCAATAATCGCTGGAATATCAGGCGGCTTAACGATAAGCAATGTCGTCGAGGTGATCGGTAAAGGATTTGGTTCGACATTGGGCAGTATTGGCATTGTGATTGGGTTGGGGAGCATGATGGGGCGGATATTGGAGGTTTCTGGCGCAACAGAACGGATCGCCTATAGTTTGGTTAAATGGCTGGGCCAAAAACGCGAAGAATGGGCCTTAGCGATTACCGGTTATATTGTCAGTATTCCCATATTTGTGAATTCAGCCTTTGTGATCCTTTATCCACTGGTGAAAGCCTTAGCAAAGAAAGGTAATCGGAATGTATTGACTCTGGGAGTATCGTTGGCAGGCGGTCTGGTGGTGACTCACCATATTGTTCCGCCAACGCCGGGGCCTCTTGGTGTCGCAGGGATATTTGGTGTAAGTATAGGCTCAATGATGTTGGCAGGCGCGATATTGGCTATTCCATGTGTAATTGGCATTACCCTTTATGCAAAATGGCTGGGGACTAAATACCCTGAATATCAGATTACTGATGCAGAAGAAAATTCAGAAAATCTGCAACAAGTTCATCAACGTTATCTGGAAGAAAAAGCCAATAAGCCCCTACCAAGCTTGTTTCTTTCCCTTTTGCCGATTGTCGTGCCGATTGTTCTGATTTTTATGGGCGTAATTAATGGCGTAGTATTAAAAACCGATGAATTTGCCGGAAAAGAAAACAATTTATATTTTCAACTCTTTGATTTCCTTGGTTCACCCATTATCGCTTTGGCAATCAGTGTGTTGCTGGCGGTTTATACACTTATGCCAAAAGTCAGTAAACAGGAAGTGATTGAACATTTGGAGGCCGGGTTAAAGACTGTGGGGATTATCTTGCTGGTGTCGGGGGCTGGAGGGGCATTGGGGGCTGTATTAAATGAAAGTTCGACGGGAACGATGCTGGCTCACTATATTGCTGCCCTGCCAATAACACCGGTTCTGATTCCGTTTATTATCGCGACCTTAATACGCATCATCCAAGGTTCTGGCACGGTAGCCATGATTACCGCAGCGTCTATTTCAGCGCCGGTTATCAGACAGATACCGGATATTAATATGTTGGTAGCGGCTCAGGCTGCGGTGATGGGAACACTGTTTTTCAGCTATTTTAATGACTGTTTTTTCTGGGTGGTTAACCGGATGATGGGGATTAAGAATGTGAAGCAGCAAATTATTGTCTGGTCAATTCCTACTACAATTGCATGGGGAATTGGGCTGTGTGGTGTACTGCTTCTCAATTTTGTCATGTAAATATACCCGTCGTCTTTCAGGTTGCCGTTTTGTTGGCTGTGTTCATTCCCTTGCCGTCGCACTGCATCTTGAAATCCATTGGATATAATCCAGAAGGCGCTCTGTGAGGGCGCTTTTCTGTTTTCAGGGTTTGTGATTGTTCTTCGAATATTGTTTCCATTCCAGCATTATACTCACGACATTGCTTTCTCTATTATTTGTGATTTAAATCACAAATGTATGTATGTGTTTCTTTTTTATATTCATTAAAGGTGATTTTAATCACTAAAAAATGTCAGAGTATTGACTAAATTTAGGTATCCATATTTTGAGCTATATCCGTTGAGGAATCTGATATGTCTGATGTATTTCATTTAGGTATCACCAAAAGTGACCTGCAAGGCGCGACTTTAGCGATTGTCCCAGGCGATCCTAATCGTGTTGAGAAAATTGCGCGTTTGATGGATAACCCAGTGCATCTGGCTTCCCATCGTGAATTTACAACATGGCGTGCAGAAATTGACGGTAAAGCCGTTGTTGTCTGCTCTACGGGTATCGGTGGCCCCTCAACGTCGATTGCTGTAGAAGAGCTGGCGCAATTGGGAGTACGTACTTTCCTACGTATCGGTACAACCGGAGCGATCCAACCACACATCAATGTTGGGGATGTATTGGTAACAACAGCCGCAGTCCGTTTGGATGGTGCCAGCTTGCACTTTGCACCAATGGAATTCCCGGCGGTTGCTGATTTTGAATGTACCAACGCATTGTATGAAGCGGCGAAATCATCCGGATCTGTCACTCATGTTGGTGTCACGGCTTCTTCTGATACCTTCTATCCAGGACAGGAGCGTTATGATACTTATTCCGGTCGGGTTGTTCGTCGCTTCCAAGGCTCTATGAAAGAGTGGCAGGAAATGGGCGTAATGAACTTTGAGATGGAATCTGCAACATTGCTGACTATGTGCGCAAGTCAGGGACTGCGTGCCGGTATGGTGGCTGGTGTTATTGTTAACCGTACCCAACAGGAAATTCCTGATGTTGAGCTGTTGAAGAAAACAGAAAGTAACGCGTTAGGAATTGTTGTTGAGGCCGCCCGCCGTCTGCTGTAACGCTTTTCATCAAGGGCTGGAATATTCTGGCCCTATCATTTGTGTGATCTTCTCTTCCTTTCATTCTAAAATCTGATAATGTCATAACGTTTTACGCTAATAACTATTTACCATCATTAACGTAATGCGTTGAAAATAAGGTATGTTTTAATCAAAATAAGAGTAACTATGACCACAACATTAATCTCTCATCCTTCAATTCTTCCTTTGAATGGCGGCATTAACTTTCGTGATTTAGGCAATAAAACGCTAAATAATGGCGCTAAGATCAAGTCAGGGCTGCTATTTCGTTCCGGATCACTGGATAAGCTGACAGAAAATGATCAGGCTTATTTAGTGGATCAAAACCTTTTTCAGATCATCGATTATCGTGATAGTAGCGAAATCATGGATAAACCGGATCAGATATGGCATGGCGCCCATTATCACCATGCTCCGGCAAATCCGCTTTCCAAAGAAGTGGACGCTAATCTGGATAAGATAGATAAAGAAATACTGGAGCAATTCGATGCAAAAGGGTTTATGTCACGTCTGTATGAATTGTTGCCTATCAATAATCCGGCTTATAAGAAATTAGCTACGCTATTGTTGCAACCAGAAAAAGGCGGGATTGTACAACATTGTGCGGTTGGCAAAGACAGAACAGGAGTGGGTTCTGCTCTGGTTTTGCTGGCGCTGGGTGCTGATTGGGATACGGTAATGGAAGATTATTTGCTGACCGATATCACGTTGGCTCCTTACCGAGACTATTTATTGAATGAACATGCAAAAGTCATGAGTGAAAATATAGTGGAAAAATTTGCTTATGTTTATTCTGTCAGGGAAGCGTTTTTACTGACTGCGCTGAATAGTATTAACCAACATTACGGCAGTGTGGATATTTGGCTGGAAAAAGATATTGGACTCGATATTGCGTCCCGAGAAAAACTGCAGGCTTACTTTCTTGAATAAAAATATCAGGTTAGCTTTGGTTTAATTATACAGTGCTAACCTATGACATCCCACTGACTAACACAGGAAAGACTAATTTGAGCCTGCATGAAATCATCGAACTGGTCACGAATTTTGTAAGAGCTCATGAAGCTTGGGCAATTCCCATCATTTTCCTCCTTGCATTTGGTGAATCACTGGCATTTATCTCCCTATTGTTGCCAGCGACGATCATTTTATTGGGGTTAGGCGCATTAATTGGCGAAAGTGGGTTAAATTTCTGGCCAATATGGATAGCCGCAGCAGCAGGAGCCTTTTTTGGCGATTGGGTTTCTTACTGGTTTGGTTTCCACTATAAAGAGAATGTCGGCAAAATGTGGCCGCTTTCCCGCCACCCTAAAACGTTGGCGCGTGGGCATCGATTCTTTGAGCGCTGGGGAGTCTGGGGCGTTTTTATTGGGCGATTTTTTGGCCCATTAAGAGCCGTAGTCCCGCTGGTAGCCGGAATTTGTGCCATGCCAAAACGTCATTTTCAGCTTGCTAATTTCGCTTCTGCATTGATCTGGGCATTCGGTATCTTAGCGCCGGGCGCTTTTGGCTTGCGATGGTTGGCCGAGTGGATGGGGTAATGTGGATAGGGTAATTGCGAGCCGCTTTGCAAACTGAAAGAAAGCTATTAAATAATCTGGACATCTATACAGCCTCTATTTAACTTACATTGAGGCCAATGAGCCAAAAAGTTAAACAAAACTTAACTACGATGGTGTTAGTGAGGGTGTATAGGTGGATATCCAGTGGTTATATATGTTGATTGGCGGCTTAAGTGGATTGCTGGGCGGGGGGATCTTCGTCTGGCTTTCTGTTCGTCAGAGAATCCAACAAAAAGAGCAGGCGCTGCGCGAATTATATAGTCAACTGGCTGTCAGCCATGAAAAGCTAGCACAGTCTCATTATTGGCGTACTGAGTGCGATCAATTAAACCAAGAGCTACTGGCTCAGCGCGAAGTGAATAGTGTGCAGGAAGCTGAATTGCGGGAACTGAGCACGCGGCTTGAAGAAAGCAGGTTAGCGGCGGAGGAAAAACAACGCCTGTTGATCAATAGTGAACAGCGCCTGAATACCCAATTTGAAAATCTTGCCAATCGTATTTTTGAGCAAAATCGGCTCCGTACCGATGAATATAATCGCCAAAACCTCAATAATCTCCTGACGCCATTTCGTGAGCAACTTGAAGGTTTTCGCCGTCAGGTTCAGGACAGTTTTGGGCAGGAAGCGCGGGAACGTCATACCTTAACCCATGAGATTCGCAATCTTCAGCAATTGAATGCCCAGATGGCAAAAGAGGCGCTCAATCTCACTAATGCATTGAAAGGAGATAATAAAATGCAGGGAAATTGGGGGGAAATGGTGTTGGCTCAGGTTTTGGAAGCTTCTGGATTGCGTGAAGGGTATGAATTCGACACACAAGTTAATATTAAATCCGAAAACAACGGGCGTTTTCAGCCCGATGTGATTGTGCATTTGCCGCAGGGAAAAGATGTCGTTATTGATGCCAAAATGTCGCTGGTTGCTTATGAACGTTATTTCAACAGTAATGATGAACAACAGCAGATACAGGCATTACAGGAGCATATCAACTCCATAAAAGGACATATTCGTAGCCTGAGCCGAAAAGATTATCAGCAATTGCCCGGTTTGCGCTCTCTGGATTATGTTCTGATGTTTATCCCTGTGGAACCGGCTTATTTGGTGGCACTTAATCAGGCTCCTGAATTACTGGATGAAGCGTTGAAACACAATATTATGCTGGTTAGCCCATCCACATTACTGGTTGCGGTTCGTACTATCAATAATCTTTGGCGTTATGAATATCAGAGTCAGAATGCCCGTCTGATTGCTGATAAAGCTGCCAGAATGTATGACAAAATGCGTTTGTTTGTGGATGATATGCAAGGGTTAGGGCAAAGCTTAGATAAAGCACAGGCAAGTTATCATTTCGCGATGAAAAAGCTGGCCGAGGGGCGAGGTAATCTGATTAGTCAGGCTGAAGGCTTTCGAGACTTAGGTGTGGATTTGAAGCGTCCTATTGATTCACACTTGGTTGATAAATCCTTACAATCGTTACAAATTAACGAGTGAAGTCTGGATAGGGTTTTATCGGAAAGGCTGGTACACTTGCTATAAATTTTTTGAATAAAAAGCGGACAAATAACATGGCAAATCAATCGAAAGAAACCACTGATTTTGGTTTCCGCACTGTAGCCAAAGAAGAAAAAAAAGACATGGTGGCAGAGGTATTCCACTCGGTAGCGGCAAAATATGATTTGATGAATGATTTGATGTCATTTGGTATTCATCGTATCTGGAAGCGTTTCACTATTGAAGCAAGTGGCGTCCGACGCGGTCATAAAGTGCTTGATCTCGCTGGTGGAACCGGTGATTTGACAGCAAAATTTTCCCGCATTGTGGGTGAAAAAGGTCAGGTTGTTCTGGCAGACATCAACGATTCGATGTTGAAAGTCGGGCGTGAAAAGTTGCGTGATATCGGGATCGTCGGCAATGTCAGTTATGTTCAGGCGAATGCTGAAGAACTGCCTTTCCCAGATAATTATTTTGACTGTATTACGATTTCTTTCGGCCTGCGTAATGTGACTGATAAAGAAAAAGCCTTACGTTCCATGTGTCGGGTGCTTAAGCCGGGCGGTCGTTTATTGGTGCTGGAGTTCTCCAAACCTGTACTGGCACCACTGAGCAAAGTTTATGATGCTTATTCGTTCCATGTTTTACCTCGAATTGGTCAGATGGTTGTTAAGGACGCGGACAGTTACCGTTACCTGACAGAATCCATCCGTATGCACCCTGATCAGGAAACCTTAAAAGGTATGATGGAAGAAGCTGGTTTTGACCAAGTTTCTTATACCAATATGACCGGGGGAGTCGTTGCTCTGCACAAAGGGTTTAAATTCTGAAATGGAAACACCCTCACCAAGCCATAGTGTGAATTCTGCGGTATTGAACTCCCCTGAATTGAGCCCTGCCGCATTGAATTACCGAGTATTATTTCCGGTTCTGACTGCTTTTCTGGAAACAACGCTGAATTATTTGTTGTATCGGGAAACCGTATTGAAACCAACCCGTTTGAGGTTAGTAGGCAAGACACTGTCCATCAAACTGAAGGAAATTGAAACACCATTGGTATTGATATTCAGTGAGAAGCAAGTGGATGTTTTGAGCCAGTGGTCAGAATCTGCGGATTGCTCAATGAAAACGACGATACCCGCATTACTCAAATTGCGAGATCGCCAGTGCCTTTCGGCGTTGATTAACAGTGGCGAGATTGTCATTGAAGGGGATATGCAGATCATTCAGCAATGGTCAGCTTTGTTGGACATGTCAGAGTGGGACCCCGCCCATTATCTTTCCCCTTATGTCGGTGATATTGTTGCAGAAGGCATTAGCCGGATAGTGCAAAAAGGCGTTAAATTTGCCAATAATACCATCGAAAGGAAGAAAACGTACTTCATCGAATCACTGACGGAAGAATGGAAAATGGCCCCCAGCGCACTGGAAGCCGCCTATTTCAGTGAGGAAGTTGATGCGGTTGCCATTAAAATGACTCAAATAGAGAAACGGTTGGCTGTGCTGGAGGGGAAACATGACGCCCAGTGAAATCAAACGGCTTTATTTCATTATTCGAGTCTTTCTTTCCTATGGGCTGGATGAACTGATCCCTAATATTCGTCTGACTTGGCCACTGCGTTTCGGGCGTTATTTCCTGTTTTGGATAACCAATCGGCATAAAGACAAACCACTTGGTGAGCGTTTACGTTTGGCACTGCAAGAGCTTGGGCCTGTATGGATCAAATTTGGTCAAATGCTTTCCACTCGTCGCGATCTGTTTCCGCCTGCGATCGCTGATCAACTTTCGATGTTGCAAGATAGGGTGGTTTCCTTTGATGGTGGTGTGGCGAGAAAATCGATTGAAACCGCATTAGAGGGGCCTTTGGAAACGTGGTTTGAGAATTTTGATCCACAGCCACTGGCTTCAGCGTCTATTGCTCAGGTGCACACCGCTCGGCTGAAAGAGAATGGTAAAGAAGTTGTCCTGAAAGTGATTCGTCCGGATATTCTGCCTGTCATCAAAGCGGATGTGCGATTGATGTATCGTTTGGCTAATCTGGTGCCCCTTTTGCCCGATGGGAGCCGCCTTCGTCCACGTGAAGTTGTGCGCGAATACGAGAAAACTTTGCTTGATGAGCTGAATTTGTTGCGTGAAACTGCAAATGCAATTCAATTGCGCCGAAATTTTGAAGACAGCCCGATACTTTACGTACCAGAAGTTTACCCTGATTATTGTCGGGAGAATGTTTTGGTTATGGAACGCATTTATGGTATTCCTGTGTCTGACATTTCTGCTTTAGAAGCGCAGAACACCAATATGAAATTGTTGGCTGAGCGCGGAGTTCAGGTCTTTTTTACCCAAGTGTTTCGTGACAGTTTTTTCCATGCGGACATGCACCCCGGCAATATTTTTGTCAGTTATGAGAATCCGGAAGATCCCACCTATATCGGCATTGATTACGGTATTGTTGGTTCTTTGAATAAAGACGATAAACGCTATCTGGCTGAAAATTTCATTGCTTTCTTCAATCGTGATTACCGCCGGGTAGCTGAACTGCATGTCGATTCTGGTTGGATCCCTGCTGATACGAATGTAGAAGATTTCGAGTTTGCCATCCGTACTGTTTGTGAACCGATTTTTGAAAAACCACTGGCTGATATTTCGTTCGGGCATGTTTTATTAAATCTCTTCAATACCGCCCGCCGTTTTAATATGGCTGTTCAACCTCAGTTGGTTCTGTTGCAAAAAACGCTATTGTATGTTGAAGGCTTAGGACGTCAGCTTTATCCTCAGCTTGATCTATGGAAAACTGCAAAACCTTTTCTGGAAGATTGGCTGCATGATCAGGTTGGGATACCCGCTATTGTACGTGCCTTTAAGGAAAAAGCCCCCTATTGGGCGGAAAAGTTACCGGAGCTTCCTGAATTAGTGTATGGCACGCTTCAACAACACAGGCGTTTACAGACCAGTATTGATCAGATATCACAACAATTCAGAGATCAACAGATTAAGCAACGCAAGTCTCTTTATTTACTGGGGATCGGAGCAACGTTATTTATCTGTGGAAGCCTGTTTTTCATCATAGACCAGAAACATTTGTCGTGGGGATTGATGGGTGTCGGAATTGTATCGTGGGGGTTAGGTTGGCGCAATTTAAGCAAGCGTCAGTGACAATAAAAAGTAAGTGAAGATTGCTTTACCGTGTGTTTGGTATGATTGTGTTATTTTCGAACATAAAGTTCGTAGTTTATAATGGAATCATTAGTGGTATTCCGATGAATGTGGTATTCCAATCAATAGAGGTAACTCAGTATGGGTGGTATAAGTATTTGGCAATTGCTCATTATTGCGCTCATTGTCGTATTGCTGTTCGGTACTAACAAACTTCGTACCTTGGGCTCAGATTTGGGGGAGTCGTTTAAAGGCTTCAAAAAAGCGATAAGTGACGACGAAAAACCGGAGCAACCTGAAAAAACGAACCATGACGCTGATTTCGAAACTAAAAATCTTGCTGAAAAATCTACTGTTACACAATCTGAAAAATCAGAGAGCAAAAACAAAGAGCAGGTATAAACCGTGTTTGACATTGGTTTTAGTGAACTGTTGTTAGTGATGGTCATTGGCTTGGTTGTTCTGGGGCCTGAGCGTTTGCCTATTGCAGTTAAAACAGTAGCCGGATGGATTCGGGTATTACGCTCGCTGGCGGCAAATGTTCAGAATGAACTTGCTCAAGAATTGAAATTGCAAGAGCTCCAGAACAGCCTGAAAAAAATGGAAGAAAAAGCAGATATGCAATCACTATCTCCAGAATTGAAGGCATCAATGGAAGAGCTAAGGGAGGCGGCTGAGTCGTTGAAAAACGTGTATCAGCTCAAGCCCGATGAAATGAGGGAATTGGAGGAGGATGAAACGCATTACCACTCCTCTGCATCCCAGTCGGCTGCAAAAAGCTCAATTCCAGAGCAATTAGTCTCAGAGCAATTAGCCTCAGAAGAATCAGTCTCAGAGCAATCGGGCGTGAAACCAGAACAGCAGAAAAATAAATCTCCTGAACAAGCAAATGGCGAACACTAAAACATGTCTGTGGATGATACCCAACCGCTTATTAGTCATCTGATTGAATTACGTAAGCGGATTTTAAATAGCTTAATTACTGTATTGGCCGTTTTCTTGGCATTGGTGTATTTTTCCAATGACATTTATCGGCTTATTGCTGCACCTTTAATGGAACAATTACCTCAAGGTGCAAATATGATTGCAACAGATGTGGCATCGCCTTTTTTTACACCGATAAAACTAACCGGTATGGTGTCTGTCTTCGTTTCGGCCCCGATGATCCTCTATCAGGTTTGGGCATTTATTGCTCCAGCGCTATATAAGCATGAACGCCGTTTGATAATGCCTCTGTTGTTTTCCAGCAGTGTATTATTTTATCTGGGAATGGCATTCGCCTATTTTGTAGTTTTTCCCATTGCATTTGGTTTCTTTATCAAGACGGTTCCCGCAGGTGTTGTGATCTCGACAGATATCAGTAATTACCTGAGCTTTGTGATGGCGCTGTTTATGGCCTTTGGTGTTTCATTTGAAGTACCGATCGCCATTATTTTGCTGTGCTGGAGCGGAGTGGTGACGCCGGAATCGTTGAAAAGGAAACGCCCTTATATTTTGGTAGGCGCTTTTGTGGTTGGCATGTTGTTAACACCGCCTGATGTTTTTTCGCAAACTTTGTTAGCTATTCCCATGTATTTACTATTTGAATTAGGAATTTTACTTTCTCAGTTCTATATCGGTAAATCAGGTAAACACAAAACAGTCAATTCAGAAAATGAATAAAGTCGTGATCGTGATATCGGTGACAATCTGAAAAAATAATTTGATTCTGGTCATTCACGATTATCGCTAACAACCCAGCCTTGGCGCTGGGTTTTACATTAGGAGAGAAGTATGAGCTATGTATTTCCGGGAGCATTTCCCGGTCGTCGTATGCGTCGTGTGCGCCGCCATGATTTTTCCCGCCGCTTATTTGCTGAAAATCAAGTTACTGTCAATGATCTAATCTATCCCGTCTTTGTTATGGAAGGCACTAATCAGCGCCAGGAAGTGCCTTCAATGCCAGGAGTGTATCGTCTGACAATTGATCTTTTGCTGAAAGAAGCCGAAGAGATTGCCCGACTGGGTATTCCTGTTCTGTCTCTGTTTCCCGTCATTGAAGCAGACAAGAAATCATTAGATGCGAAAGAAGCTTATAACCCAGACGGTTTGATTCAGCGTTCTGTTCGTGCTCTGAAAGGTGCTGTACCTGAATTGGGTCTTTTGACGGATGTGGCCCTCGATCCATTCACTACCCATGGGCAAGACGGTGTTATTGATCAGGATGGTTATGTTATCAATGATGTGACTAAAGAGATTCTGGTCAGGCAGGCACTCTCCCATGCTGAAGCAGGAGCTGAGATTGTTGCTCCGAGCGATATGATGGATGGCCGCATTGGTGCTATCCGTGAGCAGCTTGAAATGGATGGTCATATCAATACCCAGATTATGGCTTATTCTGCGAAATATGCCTCTTGTTATTATGGGCCATTCAGAGATGCAATTGGTTCCAGTAGTAATTTGAAAGGTGGCAATAAGATGACCTATCAAATGGACCCGGCAAACAGTGATGAAGCGTTACAGGAAATTGCACAGGATTTGCAGGAAGGCGCTGATAGTGTCATGGTGAAACCCGGTATGCCCTATTTGGATGTGATCCGCCGGGTAAAAGATACGTTTGGCGTACCAACATTTGCTTATCAAGTTTCTGGTGAGTATGCGATGCACATGGCTGCCATTCAAAATGGTTGGCTGAAAGAACAGCCTGCAATTATGGAATCACTGCTGTGTTTCAAACGTGCTGGAGCTGATGGCATCCTGACTTATTTTGCTAAACGAGCAGCACAGTGGTTGCATGAGCAGAAATAACGGTCTTCTTGCGTAAAGGCAGGTTCTGGCTTACTGGAACAGATATAATAAAAACGGGCAATGTTGCCCGTTTTCTGATTAGACTTTGATAAATTGTTTATTATCTACTACCTTCGACACTTCTTTGTTGAGAATATTTAGCAGGAGAATGGAACGAGTTTCTCCATCTGGTTCGTTATAAATTGCTTGAATACCTTCGAAAATTCCCTCAGTGATCAATACAGTATCACCAGCAATTGGTGTTTCAGGTGCAACATATTCTTGCTCAGTGACAGACATCAATTCATCAATTAATGTTTGCGGAACAATGGCGGGATAAGTACTGAACCGAATAAAATGATTCACACCACGAGTTGAGTTAACGGTAGTGGTATGAATAACTTCGGGATCAAAGTGTACGAAAAGATAATTGGGAAACAGTGGTTCAGTAACGGTGGTTCGCTTACCCCGAATAATTTTTTCAATTTTGGCTGTAGGTGTCAGGCAAATAACATCTTGTCTCTCCAGGTTTTCTATCGCCCGAGAGATTTGCCCACGTTTACAGTAAAGAAGATACCAATTTCCCATAATATTCCGACTCCATTACTTAGAATGTTTAGCATAACAAAACCAGTACTAAGGGGTCATCAATAAAGCCAAAAGTTATTTGAGATGTGGTCCATGTATTATAGTCATAATCACGCGTATTTATTTCCAGTAAAAATTTATGTATGACATTTATTGATGCAGTAGAAATAGTTCCTATGGAAAATCATATATATGATAAAGGGTACCGATAATTTCATCTTATTTTTCATAGAGGAAACGAAAAATGGAAGTTTTTTGCTAAGTAATGGGAAAAACCTGCGATGAACGAATCGCCGAATTTTGTGCCATTAATCCAGAGAAACTCGTGATTGGGTATCATTCCATTACATCTAGGAAACCCACCCCACAAGATTACGCTAAATCCATTGATTTTTAGTAAGTTATGAGTTTACCTTGTAACCCTCAAGGGAGGGCTTATAATGTCCTTCCCTCCTTACAAATCGGCACGAATGAACAATATGAAATACCGCGATCTAAGAGATTTTCTTTCCTTATTGGAGCAATCAGGTGAATTAAAACGAATTCGTATGGAAGTTGATCCTTATTTGGAAATGACTGAAATCGCAGATCGTACTCTTCGTGCCGGTGGCCCTGCTTTATTATTTGAAAATCCTAAAGGATATTCGATGCCAGTGTTGTGCAATTTGTTTGGAACACCAAAACGGGTTGCTATGGGAATGGGGCAGGATGATGTTCAGGCGTTGCATGATGTTGGTAAGTTATTAGCCTTCCTTAAGGAGCCTGAGCCACCAAAAGGATTCCGTGATCTGGTAGATAAATTGCCTAAATTCAAACAGGTACTGAATATGCCAACCAAACGCCTTAGTTCTGCACCTTGTCAGGAGCAGATTTGGGCTGGAGATGAGGTGGATCTTACCCGCATTCCGGTTATGCATTGTTGGCCGGAAGATGCAGCCCCATTGATCACATGGGGGCTGACGGTGACTAGAGGGCCGAATAAAGAGCGCCAGAATCTGGGCATCTACCGTCAGCAGGTGTTGGGTAAAAATAAACTGATTATGCGCTGGTTATCTCATCGTGGCGGCGCTCTCGATTTTCAGGAGTGGTGTCAGGCACATCCGGGAGAACGTTTTCCTGTGTCGGTTGCCTTGGGGGCTGATCCAGCTACAATATTAGGCGCAGTGACGCCAATCCCTGATACGTTGTCTGAATATGCTTTTGCTGGTTTGTTGCGTGGGCATAAAACGGAAGTCGTTAAATGTATATCCAATGACTTGGAAGTCCCCGCAAGCGCTGAGATTATCCTTGAAGGTTACATTGAACCCGGTGAAATGGCACCGGAAGGGCCGTATGGTGATCATACTGGTTATTACAATGAAGTTGACATGTTCCCGGTATTCACGATAACTCATATTACCCAGCGCCGTGATGCCATCTATCATTCCACTTATACTGGACGTCCGCCGGATGAACCTGCGGTGTTAGGTGTTGCGTTGAATGAAGTTCTGGTGCCAATACTACAAAAGCAATTTCCTGAAATTGTCGATTTTTACCTGCCGCCAGAAGGGTGCTCTTATCGGCTCGCCGTCGTTACGATGAAAAAACAGTATGCAGGTCATGCCAAGCGAGTCATGATGGGCGTCTGGTCATATCTGCGGCAATTTATGTACACAAAATTTGTTATCGTCTGTGATGATGATATTAATGCGCGAGATTGGAATGATGTCATCTGGGCGATAACAACGCGAATGGACCCGCAGAGAGATACTGTCTTAATGGAAAATACACCAATCGACTATCTCGATTTTGCCTCCCCTATTTCAGGGTTAGGATCAAAAATGGGGCTAGATGCAACAAATAAATGGCCAGGAGAGACACAAAGGGAATGGGGGCGTCCGATAGTGATGAGTGATGAGATTCGGGCCCGTGTCGATGAAATTTGGGATCAATTAGATATTTTGAAGCGATAAGAGGGAACGCATGACAACACTAAGCTGTAAAGTAACATCGGTTGACTCCATTACAGATACAGTTTATCGGGTTCGTTTATTACCTGATTCGCCTTTTTCTTTTCGTGCAGGGCAATATTTGATGGTGGTTATGGATGAAAGAGACAAACGTCCTTTTTCTATGGCATCACCACCATCAGAAAAACAGAGCATTGAGCTGCATATTGGAGCTTCTGAGTTGAACCTGTATGCAATGGCGGTGATGGACAGAATACTCGATCAGAAAGTTATTGATATTGATATTCCACATGGTCAGGCATGGTTTCGTGAAGATAGCGAAAATCCGATGCTATTGATTGCGGGCGGAACAGGGTTTTCCTATACCCGTTCTATCTTATTGGCAGCATTAGAAGCAAACCCTAACCGTGAAATCTCAATTTATTGGGGAGGGCGTGAACTGCATCACCTTTATGATTTGGGTGAGTTACAGGCACTGAGTGAGCGTTATCTTAACTTGACGGTTGTTCCTGTGGTTGAGCAGGTTGATGAGCACTGGAGAGGAAGGAGCGGAACAGTTCTGAGTGCAGTTTTGGAAGATTTTGGCAGCTTGGCAAATCATGATATTTATATCGCCGGTCGCTTTGAAATGGCCAAAATTGCCCGTGAGCGGTTTTGTAGTGAACGTGATGCATCGATTGATCGCATGTATGGCGATGCGTTTGAGTTTATCTAATCCGTTTTCCCGATAAAAAATAAAACGATAAAAATAAAAAACCCGCCCCTGACAGGCGGGAAACTACGGCAACAACTTATTAGAGTGATGCAATAGACAAGACAGACAAGGGAAAAATACGTATAAATTTCAATCGTCAGATACTCTTGATAACTAAATCTGGTAACTACACTCTTTCAATAATCGTGGCGATACCTTGACCTAAACCAATACACATGGTTGCCAGACCAAACTGTACATCTCTGCGCTCCATTAGGTTAAGCAGAGTGGTAGTAATACGAGTGCCAGAACAGCCTAATGGGTGTCCGAGCGCAATTGCGCCACCGTTTAGATTGATTCTGTCATCCATACTATCCAGCAGATTCAATCCTTTAATACAGGCCAAAGATTGCGCAGCAAATGCTTCGTTCAATTCCATCAGGCCAATATCAGAAAGGCTTAAACCCGCTTTTTTCAATGCCATCTGTGTTGCTGGCACAGGGCCATAACCCATGATAGAAGGATCGCAACCGACAACTGCCATTGAGCGGATACGAGCACGAGGCTTCAATCCTAATTCTTTGGCTTTGCTTTCGCTCATGATTAGCATTGCAGATGCGCCATCAGACAGCGCTGAAGAGTTACCCGCAGTAACACTTCCGGTGACAGGGTCAAAAACAGGGCGCAGAGCCGCGAGATCTTTTAGATTAGTGTCAGGACGGATGACTTCATCAAAATCGACAAGCTTCATGTTGCCATCTGCATCGTGCCCATAAATAGGGACTATCTCGCTGGCGAAGGCTTTGGATTCTGTCGCTTGTGCTGCACGTTGATGAGAACGCAGCGCGAATTCATCTTGCATTTCGCGGCTAATATTATGCATCTTAGCCAGCATTTCTGCTGTCAAGCCCATAACGCCCGCTGCTTTTGCAACGTTGCGGCTCAATTTAGGATGAAAATCGACACCGTGTGTCATGGGTACATGCCCCATATGTTCAACGCCGCCAACCATCGCGATATTGGCATCACCCGTCATAATCATGCGGGCACCATCATGCAGTGACTGCATTGAAGAACCACATAGACGGTTAACGGTGACTGCGGGAACCGAATGGGGAATGCCTGCCAGTAATGCAGCATTACGTGCGATGTTAAACCCTTGCTCCAGCGTTTGTTGTACACATCCCCAAGAGATATCATCGATATGCTCTGGCTGAACGGCAGGATTGCGCTTGAGTATTGATTTCATCAGGTGTGCGGAGAGATCTTCGGCACGGACCTGACGGAATGCACCACCTTTTGAGCGCCCCATCGGGGTACGGATACCATCAATAATAACTACGTTTTCCATATTTTCAGACCTCACTCTTTTTCACCTGGATTAACAGCAAGTTCTGCTGGGGCAGGGTAGTAACTTTCATTGCTTTCGGATTTTTCCTTCAGGCCCGCTGGTACGTGATAAAGCGCACCCAAGTGAGCATAACTCTCGGCCATTCTCACGTAGGCTGCGGTTCCCATGATATCCAGATAACGGAAAACACCACCGTGGAATGGAGGGAATCCGAGGCCGTAAACCAGAGCCATATCAGCTTCTGCCGGGCTGGCAATGATACCTTCTTCTAAACAGCGAACGACTTCGTTAATCATTGGGATCATGGTACGAGCAATGATCTCTTCGCCAGAGAAAGTATGTTTTGGTTTGCTGATGCCTGCCAGTAACTGGTCAGCAGCCTCATCTTGCGCTTTTTTCGGTTTGCCTTTTTTATCTTGAGTGTATTGGTAGAAACCAACGCCATTTTTCTGGCCGTAACGCTGATTTTCGAATAATACATCGATGGCATCCCGGTAATTACGGCTCATGCGATCAGGGAAACCTTGTGCCATAACAGCCTGTGCATGGTGAGCTGTATCAATACCAACAACGTCAATGAGATAAGCAGGGCCCATTGGCCAGCCAAATTCTTTTTCCATGATTTTGTCGATTTGGCGGAAATCACCACCATCTCGCAGTAACATGCCGAAACCTGCCAGATAAGGGAATAAAACGCGGTTTACGAAGAAACCAGGGCAGTCATTGACGACAATCGGCGTTTTACCCATTTTGCTGGCATAAGCTACAACGGTTGAAATGGTTTTATCCGATGTTTTTTCACCACGAATAATTTCAACCAGTGGCATACGATGTACTGGATTGAAGAAATGCATACCGCAGAAGTTTTCTGGGCGTTTCAGGGATTTTGCCAAATCTGTGATTGGGATCGTGGAGGTGTTAGAAGCCAGAATGCAATCATCGCTGATATGTGCTTCTGTTTCTGTCAGAACCGCAGCTTTAATTTTGGGGTTCTCAACCACAGCTTCGACAATAATCTGAGATTGTTCAATACCAGCATAAGTCAGGGTCGGTTGGATAGAAGACAGGATCTTGGCCATCTTCATAGCATCTAAGCGTCCGCGTTCAAATTGCTTATTCAGCAATTTGGCAGCTTCATTGATACCTAAATCCAGCGCTTTTTGATTAATGTCTTTCATCAGGACAGGAATGCCTTTACGCGCTGACTGATAGGCAATGCCTCCACCCATGATCCCAGCACCGAGTACAGCCGCATGTTCAGGTGTAGTGACTGCTTGCAGATGTTTTTTCGCTAATCCTTTGACGTACTGGTCATTCAGGAAAATACCGACCAGAGCACGGGCAACGGTGGTGTGTGCCAGTTTAACAAAGCTATCGGATTCTAACGCCAGGGCACCATCACGGCCCAGTGTAGCGGCTTTTTCAATCGTTTTTACCGCAGTGATTGGTGCAGAATAATGAGGGCCTGCGACTTTCATCACCATGCCTTTTGCCACGGTAAAACTCATGGTACGTTCGATCTCATTGAGATTCAAAGGTATCAGTTTAGGCTGGCGGGCGGCTTTCCAATCTAAATCACCCTTAATAGCTTGTTCCAGAATTGAAACGGCAGATTCAACCAGTTTTGCAGCAGGAACTACGGCATCAACCAGACCATTTTTCAGCGCTTCTTCAGCACTAATATCTTTTCCTGCGGAAATAATTTCGAGAGCATTGTCCGTACCAATTAAGCGTGGCAGACGGACGGAACCCCCAAAGCCCGGCATTATACCTAATTTCGTTTCTGGCAATCCGATGCGAAGATCAGGAGATGCAACCCGAAAATCAGTGGAAAGTACGACTTCACAACCACCGCCAAGCGCATAACCATTGATAGCGGAGACAGTAGGAACAGGGAGATCTTCAATACGGTTAAGAATATTGTTGGCGCGGTTCAGTAGTTCATGAAGTTTTTCTGCTGGCGCATTAAATAATGATAAAAATTCTGTAATATCTGCGCCAACAATAAAGGCTTGTTTTTCAGAACGTAATAACAATCCTTTTAGTTCAGTTTGTTGCTCAAGGGTGGCAACGGCTTTATCCAATGAAGTAACAGTGTTTGTGTCTAATTTATTGATTGCAGCTGGTGCATTGAAGATCAGTTCTGCAATGCCGTCTTTCAGCCATTTTACTTGAATAGTTTCACTTAGGTAGAGCATGTCATTCTCCTCAATGAGTGCATACCATCTGGTATGACCAGATGGTATTGATTGTGATTAGTGTGTTAATTGAATGCAAACCAATGATTAATTTTTTGTAGGACGGATCACAGGTAAGATTTATGACAAGGAGTGATATTTTTTGTTAGTGTTTTGAAAAATATAAATATTGTCGTTTTATTCCAGATAAGCTGTTTTTCATCAGATAGCTCCCCAAATAATGAATTGTGGTAATATTTAAGCTCCCGCCAGAAAATCAAAAGGCTAATTAAGATGGAAAAGTTGGCACCTCTGTACCACGAACATATTAAAACATTACAAAAACGCGCACGTGAAATATTGGCACGAACTCAGCTTGATGCCTTACTTATTCACTCCGGTGAATCATTGCGAGTTTTTCTTGATGATCACCATTATCCTTTCAAGTCAAACGCACACTTTAAAGCTTGGGTTCCTGTGACCAAAGTCCCGAATTGCTGGTTATGGATTGATGGAGTCAATAAACCGAAGCTCTGGTTTTATTCCCCGGTAGATTATTGGCATAGTGTAGAACGATTACCTAATAGTCACTGGACTGAAGAAGTAGAAATGATTCATTTGGCAAAAGCCGATGATATCAGTATGCAACTGAATGGATTACCAAAACAGAATGTCGCTTATATTGGTGAGCAAACTGAACGAGCTAAGTCTTTGGGCATTCTTGCGCACAATATCAACCCGGAAACGGTCTTGAATTATTTGAGTTACCATCGCTCATATAAAACAGATTACGAATTGGCGTGTATGCGTGAAGCCCAGAAAACAGCGGTGAATGGTCATCAGGCGGCGTACGAGGCATTTTTGTCTGGTGTGAGCGAATTTGAAATCAATATGTTCTATCTGATGGCAACGGGACACCGTGATACGGACGTTCCTTATGATAATATTGTTGCCCTGAATGAAAATGCAGCCGTTTTGCATTACACCAAATTACAGCAGACAGTACCTTCTGAAATTCGCAGTTTCTTGATTGATGCTGGGGCGGAATATAATGGCTATGTTGCCGATATTACGAGAACCTATGCTGCAAAACCCAATAACGATTTTGCCTCATTGATTAAAGATCTCAATGAAGAACAGCAAGCGATTATTGGCACGATTAAAGCGGGGGTTCGGTATACTGACTACCATATCAATATGCATCATCGTATAGCCAAGTTGCTGAGAAAACATGACATTATTCATGGCGTCAGCGAAGAGAGCATGGTTGAGAACGGGCTCACAACTCCATTTTTCCCACATGGACTCGGGCATCCACTTGGTTTGCAGGTACATGATGCCGCTGGATTTATGCAAGATGATAATGGAACCCACTTGGCTGCTCCAGAAATGTATCCTTATTTACGTTGTACCCGTATCTTGGAGCCGGGAATGGTTTTGACCATTGAGCCGGGTTTCTATTTTATTGAAACCTTATTAGCGCAGTGGCGTGAAAGTGAATACCGTCAGCATTTTAATTGGAAGAAAATCGATATGCTGAAACCTTATGGTGGTATTCGCATTGAAGACAACATCGTTATTCACGATGGAAAAATTGAAAATATGACCAGAGATTTACAATTATCGTAATGAAGCCTTATTTAATTCCTGCGGCTTCAGTCAGTTTTACTGAAGAAATCAAAAAGAGTCGTTTCATTACCCTGCTGGAACACACCAGCGGGGTGGATGAGGCAAAATCATTTATCCAAAGCATTAAGGAACAATATCCTGACGCCAGACATCATTGCTGGGCTTTTGTGGCAGGTGCGCCGGATGATTCCCAGCAATTGGGTTTTTCGGATGATGGAGAACCGACCGGAACCGCGGGTAAACCCATGATCGCCCAATTAATAGGAAGTGGATTAGGGGAAATCACCGCTGTATCTGTCCGCTATTTTGGCGGCATAAAGCTTGGTACAGGCGGATTGGTGAGAGCCTATGGCAGTGGTGTGCAGCAAGCACTCAAATTATTGGAAACTGAATACAAGGTGCCGCAGAAGTTGTACCAATTACAGTGTGAGTATTCGCACATTTCTATGGTTGAACAGTTATTGCAACAATTTTCTGGGCAAGTGATTGCCAGCGACTATGCTGAAAATGTCACGCTACAGTTATCACTGCCAGCTACCCTTGCGGGAGAAATAGGTGATAAATTACGGGATCTAAGCCGTGGTGCTCTGTCTTTAACGCCAAAATCATAATTATGTTGTCATACCGGATTTCTAAGGAACTAGCCGAATGCATTTTCGCGCCATAACCCGTATTGTCGGGCTACTTGTCATTCTTTTCTCTGTCACAATGATCATTCCGGGGTTGGTGGCATTGATTTATCGCGATGGCGCAGGCAGGGCATTTAGTCAGACATTCATTTTTGCCCTCGTGATTGGTTTAATGTTATGGGTGCCTAATCGGGAACAGAAACACGAGCTTAAACCAAAGGAGGGGTTTTTGATTGTTGTCCTATTTTGGACAGTATTGGGCAGTGTCGGGGCATTACCGTTTATTTTCTCTGAAAAACCTAATCTTTCAGTTACTGATGCTTTTTTTGAGTCATTCTCAGGTTTAACAACAACAGGGGCAACTACACTTGTTGGCCTTGATTCTCTTCCCAAAGCCATTCTTTTCTACCGACAAATGCTGCAATGGTTGGGCGGTATGGGGATTATCGTTCTGGCTGTTGCTATTTTGCCATTACTTGGTGTTGGTGGAATGCAGCTTTATCGTGCTGAAATGCCGGGGCCATTGAAAGATAATAAAATGCGTCCTCGTATTGCAGAAACAGCAAAAACACTCTGGTTGATTTATGTTTTGCTGACCATTGCTTGCGCGATAGCTCTATGGGCTGCGGGAATGTCGGTGTTCGATGCGATCTCACATAGCTTTTCAACCATTGCTATTGGCGGCTTCTCCACTCATGATGCCAGTGTTGGTTTTTTCAATAGCCCGACCATTAATACAATTATTGCCATTTTCTTGCTGATATCGGGTTGTAATTTTGGCCTGCATTTTGCTGTTCTTTCGGGCCGAAGTTTGAAAGTGTATTGGCGTGACCCCGAATTTCGTATGTTCATTACTATTCAATTCGCATTGCTGGCGGTCTGTGTGCTGATATTGTGGCAGCATTCCGTTTATGAATCAGAATTGGAAGCACTTAATCATGCTTTCTTTCAAGTTGTTTCAATGGCGACAACGGCGGGATTTACAACGGATAGTTTTGCCAACTGGCCTCTGTTTCTGCCTTTCTTACTATTATGTTCTGCATTTATTGGGGGATGTGCGGGTTCGACGGGAGGCGGCCTGAAAGTCATTCGTATTTTGTTGTTGTTTTTGCAAGGTTCCCGTGAATTAAAACGCTTGGTTCATCCGAATGCGGTATACACCATTAAATTAGGGCATAGGGCATTACCAGAACGCATTATTGAAGCAGTATGGGGATTCTTTTCTGCTTATGCCTTAGTCTTCATCATTAGTATGTTGTTATTGATTGCAACAGGGGTTGATGAGTTTTCCGCTTTTTCTGCTATTGCTGCAACACTGAATAACTTGGGGCCAGGGTTGGGCGTAGTGGCTGATAACTTTACAACCATGAATCCAATGGCTAAATGGATATTAGTCGTCACTATGTTATTTGGACGTTTGGAAGTATTTACACTATTAGTGTTGTTCACACCAACTTTTTGGCGTGATTAGGTGAGAAATATTTGTATTTGAATCGCTGTATAATAAGGGCGTATCTATGAGCTATTTGTTGCTTTATTCCACTCAGGATGGTCAGACTAAGAAAATCCTCACTCGTATCGCAGAAAATCTCCGCCGTACTGGTATTAAGTGTGATTTAAGAGATTTGGCTACGTTGAAGCAGGTTAATTTGACGCCTTATCATAAAGTAATGATAGGTGCATCGATACGCTATGGTCACTTCAATTCTGTATTGGATAAGTTTGTTATTCGCCATCAAAAACAATTGAACCAAATGCCAACCGCTTTCTTCGGTGTCAATTTAACGGCGAGAAAACCAGAAAAGAGAACACCAGAAACGAATGCTTATGTACGTAAGTTCTTAACTAAAAGCCCGTGGCGGCCTGATTTATGTGAGGTTTTTGCCGGAGCGTTGCTTTATCCACGTTACCGCTGGTTAGATCGCATCATGATTCAACTCATCATGCGAATGACTGGGGGAGAAACAGATACTAAAAAAGAGATTGAATATACGGATTGGGAACAGGTAGATCGTTTTTCTGAGGCATTTTTGCAAATGCCATGTAATAAAGCGTCTTAAAAATAGTCTTTTTGATGGTTGTTTCCTCGTTTTGAAGAAAAAAAACGCGAACGGAAAAAAAATTCAAAAAAACTATTGTCAGCGCCGGAAAACTCCCTATAATGCGCCACCACTGACCGACGCTGAGCTGAGACACGCCGCCGAGGGAAGTCGGAGAAAAGCGAAAATAAACGCTTGACTCCGGAGGCAAAAAGCGTAAGATACGCAGCCTCGCAACCGGGCAGAGAACTGCCGGTTGCCAACGCTCTTTAACAATTTAATCAGACAATCTGTGTGGGCACTCGCAAGACACTATCCACGCCGAAAGGCGAAAAAGATAACAAGTCTTGAAGAGTGACTGAACAGTTAATTCATTACGAACTAACAACAGTTTAATTCTTTGAGCATCAAACCTTTAATTGAAGAGTTTGATCATGGCTCAGATTGAACGCTGGCGGCAGGCCTAACACATGCAAGTCGAGCGGCAGCGGGAAGAAGCTTGCTTCTTTGCCGGCGAGCGGCGGACGGGTGAGTAATGTCTGGGGATCTGCCCGATGGAGGGGGATAACCACTGGAAACGGTGGCTAATACCGCATAACCTCTT
>NZ_LFCV01000014.1 GCF_001037465.1 Xenorhabdus khoisanae | reverse complement strand
CGTTAACACTGCTTATATATTGAATTCCCTGAATCGAAAACACCCTAATATGAATTTCCATCCATCAATCATAGATAAAACAGCCTCGCTTATTGAAGATACATCATCTCTTAATCCTCGCCAACATAAACGATACATCATCAAAACAACAGCTTTTGGAGGTGTCCATTTTGCAGCAGTGAATGCATTTAAAGATGAAAAAAATAATATTTCTCTTATAATTGGAGATTCAAGTCTTGGAGCCAATATATCCATTCCATTTGATCTCCACGGTTATAATAAACCTAATTTAAAAACGCTCTATATTTATACTCAGATACAAAATAGCCCCGGAGATTGCCTGCTTTTTTCTTTACATTTTTTGAAAAAAATGTACATATATGCTCGAGATTTTGAAAGACTCCATAAAAGAATTTTTGCTAATGATATATCATTCACTTTTGAGAAAAATCATATCTTTTCCCCTAAAGTCTGCGAAAGAAATCCTAAACTATATCCGTCGTCTGATGATGATTGCGAGAAATATCGGGTAGTATTATTCAATCAAGCCATCAATTTATTACCCATTGGTTTCTTCAAGCATGCACATTCACTGCGTCCCCTTGAAGCTTATCTGGATCGTCATCAGGATGAGCAAGAAAGCCGGGTCAATAACTATAAGAAAAAGGATGGGACAATAGGGGAAACCCTGCTAGAGCGATATAATCGCCATTCGACTCTCCGCAACGAAATGAATACCCGTACAAATAAGCCGATAGAACGGAAATACAGCATATCCATCGAAGAAAAAAGGCTTCGTCTTGCAGAAGCAGCTCTAAAGTGGCTTGATGAGCACGGAGAATAATGCACAATAAAAATACGACCATTCAGGATTCCTTGATAAACTACGGGTTACCTCAAACATAATGATTTATCAATTTTAAGGAATCTTAATGTCTTTATATCAGGATAATCAGGCACTCGCTCAACTCACGTTAGGTAAACCCACTCCCTACCGCGACAACTACGATCCTACTTTACTGCAAGCGGTTCCCCGCAGTATGAACCGTGAACCGCTTGGACTATTCCCTGAAAGTATTCCTTTTCATGGTGCTGATATCTGGACGATGTACGAACTTTCCTGGCTCAACGCCCGGGGTGTACCTCAAGTTGCTATTGGTCATGTCAGCCTGAATGCCGCTAGTGAAAACCTTATCGAATCAAAAAGCTTTAAGCTTTATCTGAACAGTTTTAACCAAACCCGCTTTGCTGATTGGGAAACCGTACAAAAAACTCTGCAACAGGATTTATCTGCTTGTGCCAATGGCGATATCGAAATTGTTTTACATTCCCTTCATGAGTTTAATCAGCAGCCAATTGCTGAATTTGCAGGAAAATGCATCGATAATCAGGATATTGAAATTGATGACTATCAGTTCAGTCGCGATTATCTTAACAATGCAGCAATTGGCCCTGTCGTTGAAGAAACTTTAGTGAGCCATTTGCTAAAATCAAACTGTCTGATCACTAATCAGCCAGACTGGGGATCTGTCATGATCCGCTATAAAGGTGCCAGGATCGATCAGGAAAAGTTATTGCGCTACTTAGTTTCTTTCCGCCATCACAATGAATTTCATGAACAATGTGTCGAGCGTATTTTCAATGACTTAATGACATTATGCGCGCCTGAAAAACTCACTGTTTATGCACGTTATACCCGTCGGGGAGGATTGGATATCAATCCATGGCGCAGTAACGAAGAATTTATTCCAGCAATAGGAAGGTTAGCCCGCCAATAATTAAATTAATTTGATTAGCAATAGATAACCAGACCGCTGGATGAAATCAGTTATACCCAATAGATTTCAGGTTGCTGTGACGGCAAATGAGCAAATCCCCCAGAAACTGAGATAACTGGCATAAGCAACATCATGTTATTTCGTTTTATCGCTGGAAGGAATGAACGCAATAAAGCAGCAACTTGAAAGACGACGGGTATAAATCATTATTGAGGAACACCCCAAGGGGTAAAAGGAGTCATTCTTGATTACACATGTCAATCCATTGGGATCTATGGATTTACTCTCTCAGCTTGAAGTAGATATGCTTAAGCATACCGCAAGCAGTGATTTATACCGCCTTTTTCGTAACTGTTCACTGGCGGTTCTCAATTCCGGAAGTCAAACCGATAACAGTAAAGAATTGCTGTCAAAATATGAAGATTTTGATATCAACGTACTGCGCCGGGAACGCGGCGTAAAGCTGGAGTTAGTCAATCCACCAGAAGACGCTTTTGTTGATGGTAAAATCATCCGTTCCCTGCAAGCAAATCTGTTCGCGGTGTTAAGGGATATTTTGTTCGTTCACGCGCAAATCACCAATGAACAAAAAGCACACAATTTGAATATGGAAAATGGTACGCATATTACCAGCACCATTTTCTCCATTCTTCGCAACGCCAAAGCCCTGCATATCGCAGAAGACCCTAATATGATTGTTTGTTGGGGCGGTCATTCCATCAATGAAAAAGAGTATTTATATGGGCGCAAGGTAGGGAATGAGCTGGGATTACGCGAACTGAATATCTGTACAGGTTGTGGCCCGGGAGCAATGGAAGCCCCAATGAAAGGAGCGGCGGTAGGGCATGCCCAGCAGAACTATAAAAACAGTCGATTCGTCGGTATTACAGAACCTTCAATTATCGCGGCGGAACCCCCCAACCCGTTGGTGAATGAACTGATTATCATGCCTGACATCGAAAAACGTCTGGAAGCCTTTGTCCGTATTGCCCACGGTATCATTATCTTCCCCGGTGGCGTGGGTACGGCAGAAGAGCTGCTGTATTTGCTGGCTATCCTGATGAATCCTGAAAATAAAGATCAGGTTCTGCCACTGGTCTTAACGGGTCCTAAAGAGAGTGCCGATTACTTCCATGCGTTAGATGAGTTTATCGTTAATACTTTGGGAAAACAGGCTCGTCACTACTACCGTATTATTATAGATGCACCGTCAGAAGTCGCACGTATAATGAAAAGAGCGATGCCAAGCGTCAAAGAGAATCGCCGTTCTAGCGGAGATGCTTACAGCTTCAACTGGTCATTGAAAATCAGCCCTGATTTACAATCTCCATTCAATCCAGTCCATGACAACATGGCTAACCTGAATTTATATCCAAATCAAGCGCCTGAGAAACTGGCTTCAGCATTGCGATGCGCCTTTTCTGGCATTGTGGCAGGTAATGTAAAAGAAGCGGGTATTCATGCCATAGAGAAATATGGGGCATTCAAAATCCACGGTGCTGCTGACATTATGCACTGTATGGATAACTTGCTAGAAGATTTTGTGGAGCAAGATCGCATGAAACTTCCGGGAGGTACTGCTTATGAGCCGTGTTATGAGATAATCAAATAAATCACGGATACTTTTTCTCTTCACTATTCAATGAGGCTGGCGCCAAGGAATAAAATCCAAGGATGGAATATAATGACCATGATACATCTTTTAATTGTAGACGCCCTAAATCTGATTCGACGCATCCATGCAGTACAGGGAAGCCCTTGCGCTCCTGCCTGCGAACATGCGTTAAAGCAATTAATCACCCACGCATCCCCGACTCATGCAGTTGCCGTATTTGATGAAGATGATCGCAAGCATAGCTGGCGCCATCAACTTTTCCCTGACTACAAAGCAGGGCGTTCTGCTATGCCAGAAAACTTACAACAGGAAATGCCGCTGATTAAGCAGGCATTCAATGAACTTGGCGTAGCTTGCTGGCATGCAGAAGGGCATGAAGCGGATGATTTGGCCGCAACATTGGCGACTAAAGTTGCCAATACCGGGCACCGTGTCACGATTGTTTCAACAGATAAGGGGTATTGCCAGCTTCTTTCTCCCCATATCCAAATCCGTGATTACTTCCAAAAACGTTGGCTGGACTTGCCTTTCGTTCAGCAAGAATTCGGTGTTTCCCCTGACCAGCTTCCCGATTATTGGGGGCTGGCAGGTATCAGCAGCAGTAAAATCCCCGGCGTTCAGGGCATTGGCCCGAAGACAGCCGCCACCCTGCTACAGCAGACCGGTTCGCTGGATAATTTGTTCCAGAATCTGGAAGCTCAGCCAGATAAATGGCGAAAAAAATTAGAAGCTCATAAAGAAATGGCTTATATCAGCCGGGAAGTGGCTTCATTAAAAACTGATTTATCACTACAGGGGAATTTACAGCAATTGAGATTACCCGATAAATAAACCAATTAATCCAGCCAGATATTCTCTTGTAAAAACACCGCAAACGTCGCCCAATGAGCGCAATACAGGCGGGAAGCAACTACAAAGATGTGTGATACCTGTTTCCAGATGAATTTTGCAAATTCATCATAAAAACAGGCTATCACTCATTAAATTATCTTAACCAAAATAATCAGCAATTAACTTAATATGTTCACCGTTTAATTGCCCCGACTCATTCAGCAACCCAATCCACGCTTTCATATAGTCATATTTGGCCTGAGACAGTTCACGACGCACAGTATAGAGTTGTTGTTCAGCATTGAGCACATCGACATTCACTCGCTGCCCCAAAGCAACACTTTTTTGCGTCGCCCTCACCTGTAATTCAGCCGCTTCTACCGCTGTTTCATAGGCTCGTATCCGTTTCTCACCATTAACATAGGCATTATAATTGCGGCGCAGTGCATTCAGGGTTTCGCCTGCCTGTGCATCCATCTCATATTTAGTCTTGCCATAATTTGCCGCCGATTGACGTACTGCCGCCGCCGTTCCGCCGCCATTATAGAGATTCATAGAAACACGCAAGCCAATAGAATCTGTCTGGTATTTTTGGTCAATACTGTTATCGCTACTGGATTTGTTTTCGCTATGAGAAGCATACAACTCAAGTTTTGGCAGGTATCCCGCACGATTGCGATTAATGTCATGATACGCCACATCAACTTTCTGCCGGGCAGCCGCCAATTGAGGATTCTGGCTTAATGCCTGCTGTTCCCAATCAACATAACGCCCGATATCCCGTTTGATTGCTTTGAACTGTGGCGCGTTAGACAAGCGATTAACCGGTAAACCGGCTGGCAACGGTACGCCAACTAATAGCTGCAAGTCACGGATTGCGGCATCCAGCTCATCCTGCACCATCAATTCATCAGCCCGTACCTGACTGTAACGTGTTTGAGTTTCTGCCACATCGGTGCGAGTACCCTCACCGGAGGAAAACAATTTCTGATTGCGTTCCAGCTGCTCTTCATAGGCAGTCTTCTGCCGGGCGACTTGCTCCAGCCGATCTTGTGCATAGGCTACAGCTACATAGCTGTTCACTACCCTGACCGCCAATTGCTGGCTATCCGCCCGAAAGCGGGCATCACTCATCAAGGTATAAGCCTGACGGGTTCGATAACGCGCCCACGCTTCAAAATCAATCAGCGGCTGGGTCAAAATAACCGCACCACTGTAGCTGTTATACTTCCGATCACGGCTTTCGCTAACCTTCCGGCCACGCATATCTACAGAATGAGATTCCATTTCCTGCCAGTTTTGCGGGGCATTCTGGTAGCTAATCAATACCTTGGGCAGCAATTCTGCCAGCCCAAGATTTTTCTCTTCCTGCCCTGCTTCCTGCTCTTTGATGGCGGCCTGAAATGTTGGATCATGCTGCAATGCCAGAGCATAAGCTTCCGTCAAAGAAAGTGCTCTCGCGGAGCCGGAAGCTAACATCACCAACAATACTGTTAAAAACATTACTGTTAAAAACATTACCGTTAAAAACATTACCCTTAAAAGCAGGGGCAATAGCAAAGTACGTTTATTGGCAAAACTGCAATACCTCAACATCTCCATTACTCCTCAATCAGCGATGTAGATGCTCTATCCACCAATGGTTTGAACAAATAGCTCAACAGAGAACGCGATCCCGTTTTGACGAATACCTCAACCGGCATTCCCGGCTTGATATTCAGTCCTGCCAATTTCTCCATCCCCTCAGGGGTCACTTTCAATCGCATCTGGTAATAAGGTTCCCTCGTTACTCCATCCACCAACCGGTCAGCAGAAACCACGGCCACCTTAGCCGTCACTTTCGGCGTCCGGTTCTGGTTGAACGCCGTAAACATCAAATCAACATCCTGACCCACAGTCACCTTATCAATCAGGTGCACCATCAAGCGCGCTTCCACTTCCAAGGTACTCTGGGCAGGGAGGATCTCCATCAGTTTCTCACCGGAAGCCACCACACCGCCTTGGGTAAATACGTTCAACCCCACCACTGAACCCTCGACCGGAGCCGTAATTGACGTGTGAGACAGATCAAATTGGGCCGTTTCCAACTTATTACCTAATTCATTCGCCAATACCTGCACATCTGACAATTGGCTGCGTACTTCACGTTGGTAATCAGCCTGACGCTGAATAATTCGCTGTTGCGTTTCCTGCCGCTGCTTTTCAAGCTGACCAATTCGCCCCGCCATCTCGGCCATACTGCCACTTAACTCACTTTGGTTACGCAGTAATTCCAGATACTGGTTACGGGGAAAATAGCCTTCCTCTGTTAAAGGTTGCAGATTAGTCACTTGCTCCTTGAGTGAAGCCTGCTGTTGCTGCTTACTGATTAAGGCTTCTCGTAATCCTTTGGTTTGGAAATTCAGCCCTTCCTCAGTCTGTTGCATGCCTGCCAAGTCACTTCGCAACATTTCACGGCGTGACAGAAAGAGCTGTTTCTGCAACGCCAGAATATCCTGAACGCGAGGCTCCGATTGCTGATTCAGTAATGTGGATGGAAAGACAATGGCATCCTGTCCTTGTTGCTCGGCCAACAGTCGGGCTTCCGTTGCCAATGTGGTATAAAGTTGCTGTTTCAGAGAATCAATCTGCGCATTAACCTGCACTTGGCTGAGCTGAACCAAAACCTGACCAGCCTTGACTTGCTCACCCTCTTTCACCTGAATTTGCCTGATAATGCCATTCACAGGGGACTGTACCGTTTTTCGGTTTCCATCCACGACAACAGTCCCTGAAGAAGCCACCCCTTTATCGAGTGGCGCAAACGCTGCCCAGATTAAAAAGCCCAGAATGCCAATGCCAATAACCAACCAGCCTATTCGCAGGTAACGATTCGCATCCAGCGGCAATAATTCTGATGCCTCATTTTGGGCATCCTTTGCATTGGTCTGATAGGACATCTTTACTCCCAGATAGCAATATCCCAAGAATTTAAATATGGCTGAATCATGTTACGAGGCACGTTCGACCGCTTTTGGTTGTGGTTGTGGTTGTGATTGTGGTTGTGGCTGTGACGGAGACGGAGACGGAGACGGAGACAGCGCCGCCATGACTTGCTGGGAAGGGCCAAACATTTTCATTTTTCCCTGCACCAACAGCAAAACTTTGGTTGTTTGCGAGAGCAATGAAGGACGATGGGTAATCACCACCACCGTTTTACCTTGTTCCCGTAATTGAACAATGGCATTACTCAGCGCTTTCTCTCCGATATCATCCAGATTCGAATTAGGTTCATCCAATACCACAAGCGACGGATTACCATACAAAGCGCGAGCCAGCCCAATTCGCTGTTTTTGCCCACCAGATAGCCCCACCCCTCCGGCACCAATGACCGTGTCATAACCCTGTTCAAGATTGAGCACCAGTTCATGAACGCCGGCTTTTTGTGCCGCTTCGATCACTTTTTCAGGATCAACATCGTTAAAACGTGCGATATTCTCAGCAATCGTGCCACCAAACAGTTCAATGTCCTGCGGCAAATAACCAATGGATGCCCCCAATTCATCTTTGTTCCACTGGTAAATATCGGCACTATCAAGTCGTACAACGCCTTCCTGTGCCGGCCAGATCCCCACCAGCAAACGGGCTAAGGTGGATTTCCCTGACGCACTGGGGCCAATCACACCCAGAACATCACCGGGATTTAAGGCAAGGTTGATATCCTGCAAAACATATTGCTTGTTTTGTGATATCTGGCTTTGTGATGCCTGAGCTGCACGTGTTTTACCGGGGGGTATTGCAGAGACTTTCTCCAACAGCAATACGCCTTTGGGAACAGGCAATGACATGCCACTTTTGCGCTCTGGCTGAGCTTTCAGGAGCTTATCCAATCGTTGCCATGACAAACGAGCCGCGCTCCAGCTCTTCCATGCCTGTATCAACTGCTCAATCGGGGACAATGCCCGTCCCATCAAAATGGAACCTGCTATCATCATTCCCGGCGTGATATTCCCTTCAATCGCCAGCCAACCGCCCAAACCCAGAATCAAAGATTGCAAGGCGATGCGTACTGTTTTAGTCAGCCCGGCAATGAATGCCGCGCGTTCACTGGCAATGCACTGGAAATGGAGAAAGCGCTTATGCAAACCAAACCAGCGGTGACGCAATACCGGCAACATTCCGAGCGCTTCGATCACTTCTGCATTGCGCAAGTTGGTGCTGGCAAGATGGGCTGATCGTAAAGAGAGGTTGCTTGCTTCGGCTAACGGTGCCTGGGATAGCCACTGGTTCAATACCGCCAACGTGATAAGAATGATGGCTCCAACCAGTGCCAACAATCCCAGATACGGGCTGAACAGGAAAATGACACAAAGGTAGACGGGGAACCAAGGAGCATCAAAAAAAGCAAACAGTGCATTCCCCGTCAGAAACTGGCGAATGGTCGCCAAATCATTGAGCATTTGCCCCGCATCTGTTGAGCCACTTTTCAGGTTGGACTCATACGAAGCGGTGTAAACCCGCTGGTTCAGGCTCATATCAAACTGGTTGCCAATACGGATTACCACCTGACTGCGGATATATTCCAGCCCGCCCATGATGGCAAACATACCCAGTGTGATAAGCGTCAGCATCAACAGGGTCATTTCATTACTGGATGGCAGTACCCGATCATATACCTGAAGCATATAAATCGAGGGAACCAGCATCAACAGATTGATAAATGCTGTAAATAAGCCAATAGTCCAGAATACTTTGCTGCGTGCACGGATAACATCCGTGATTTCGTCCTTCGGAAAGCGTAATTTCACTGCAATCCCTTTATCATTAACTGAAGCAAAACGAATTAGTTATCGAATCATGCATGATTCTTTATTTTGTCACTGCATTCGCTGTGCCACTAAATGTCATGACCAATTCCCTGCCATCAACAAGGTAGGCGACCCATTGTTCTTCAGACTCATGACCAAAAAAGGCCAGACTATTGCCGTCATCATCAGTCAGTGTGATTCCATCAGGAGCCGGACGCCATCCTTCAACAGGCTGACCAAACAGCTCTGCCGCACAGATATCACTTTTTAGCGCCCAAATTGACCCTTCAGGTAAACGGGTATCGGTCAATTCAATACGACATACCTGATGCCCATCGGAGAGTTGCCATAGCCCTTTCAACTCATCAGCGGGTGGAAGTCTCAAACTACTCGCCATACATCCTCCTGCAAAAAAAAGAGATAAAATTACTGATAAAAAAGCGCTCCGCAAACACGCCTGCAACCTATAAAACGGAGTTCCACAAAATTCATACTGATGAAACAGGGGACGAAAGAAAACCGATATCATCTTCAGATGACTATATAACACGACGGCCTCCTTAATACTGCCGTACACCAAGAAGCATACGGCAGCATTCAGTTATCGCGATGACATCATCAAACGATGAAATCTGCTTCAGTCAGCGGCTGACCAACAACTTTCACCAGAAAATCGTTGCCCGCCAGATCACCACCGAGACTGACCTCTAAATCTGTGACTTCATTCACTTGGTCATAAGTGAACTTCACTTCACCCGCCTTGCCTGAGAATGAATCCACAAATTTGATATCGCCACGACTACCGAAGTTGAAGAAAGACAGATCGATCTTATCTTCACCAGAAGTAAAATCATGAATCCAATCCGGGTTGTCTTTCAATGATTCTTTGCCATCCAGATAAACAAAGGTATCCTTGCCTTCGCCACCCCACAGATGGTCACCGCCGAGCCCGCCATAAATGATGTCGTCGCCTGCACCACCTTTCAGGATGTTATCTGCGCTGTTACCGACCAGAATGTCGTCACCGCTACCGCCAATCGCATTCTCAATAACAACACCACGAGCGATAGAAACGTTGCCTTTCAAGCCGCCAACATCAGAGAAAGCCCCTTCATTCAGGTTAATACGCTGATTTTGGGTAAAGCCGGAGAAATCAAATGTATCTTCACCGCCCGCATCCCAAACGCTGAACACCAGTTTACTGTTCGCATCGGTAGCGGTCATGAAATCACGGCCGGTATTGGAATTGAAGCCGTATATGGTATCGTCTGTACGAGTTTCCATATTAGCGCCATACAAGTCCTGAATGGCAGAGATATCATTCAGCAAAGGCGCTGAGGAATATTCACCTTTGAAGCCCTGACCCGTGTATTTCTCACTGAAATAACTCATGACCGTATAGGCACGAGAATCTTCGAAATATTTTGCTTTAGTGATATAGCTTGGACGCACTTTATCAGAAGCATCATAATCAGCAGGGTGATCCAATCCTAAAGTATGTCCAATTTCATGAGTGAAAGTCTGACGGGCATAACCATTCACATCAATGTCATTGTCTACAAAAGTATGGCTCTTAGAGTTATACCATGAATAAGCGGTTCTTTGTCCCTGTGGCAGATTTGCGAATGCGTAATCTTTCGCTGCGCTATAATCAAAGAAACCAAAAGTGATATTTGCTTTATTAACATTACTTACTTCGGTAAATTTAATATTGGCAACATCAGACCAAGACTGTAAAGAAAGTCTCGCTGCATCTTTCTGATCTTCATTAAACGCACTGAAGCCAGAAACTTTAAACAGCGGCATGACAGCCGGTTTCTTTGTTAGAAAATGATATGATAATTCCAATGTTCCAGAGGAATTAACATATTTATTGGACCAGTGATACTGGCCCCTCACAAGCTCATCAGGCGCGTTATCGCCAAATGGATTATGATCAACACGAATAGAAGAATCGTAATTCGGAACGTAGGCTGTGAGAAGTGCTTTTACATCCTGAACAGAATTAGAATCAGATAACCCCGAATAGGTATATTTTTTCTTTGAGGTCATGTAAATCTCCTGTAAGAACAAGATTAATATTCTAAAACCCGAAATATTTATAATAACGGGAGCAAGAGTTTTAAATTCTTTCTAAGATCCTCTTAGAAATAAAACTCCAGAATAAAATAGCGTTAGTTCTTGTCCGTGTAAAAATAATTAATATATCTTTTTAGAATACATATTGAACAAATTTAGTTTATGTATCTAATTATTCATTTTTCAATGAAATTTTTTTGATAACAAAAAAACAGTATTATTTACTATAAAATAATACTGTTTTTATCTGCTGAAAATTAGTCCTAAGAAAGAATTATCTGTTTATCCTTTCTTTTTTCAAATTGCGGTATTTTCACCGCAACCTGAAATTTATTCCATATCCATCACCCTCAATAATCCCGTTCAGTTGCATAAACAGACCAGATGCGACGAACATGTACTGTAATCTCTTCACGATCGTGATACAGATGCTTCGCCTGAATTTGAGCATTGACGCCATTCTCTTTCAGCTGCGACTCAATTTTCTGCAATATGTGGTCAACTTCCTCATAACGCTTTTTCATCGGCAATTTGAGATTGAAGATTGCTTCACGACACCAGCTTTTTACCAGCCAATCTGTCATCAATTGTGCAACTTTGGCAGGTTTTTCAACCATGTCACAAACCAGCCAGTAAATGTTTTTTACTGACGGCTCAAATTTAAAGCCATCCACGCGGTGATGTTTCACCTGACCGGTTTCCATTAAGCTTTCAGCCATCGGGCCATTATCTACCGCATGAACCAACATGCTGCGTTTTACCAGCTGGTAAGTCCAACCTCCCGGACAAGCACCGAGATCTACGGCATGAAGACCGCTGCATAAACGTTCTTCCCATTCGTCATAAGGAACAAAAACATGAAAGGCTTCTTCCAGTTTCAGCGTGGAGCGGCTTGGTGCATCAGATGGAAATTTCAGACGAGGGATCCCCATAAAGAAACGGGAATTATTGTTACTGTAAGAATACCCCACATAGCAGCAACCCGAAGCAATGAAAAAAACATGGATCACGGGACGGTTGTTGTTCTCCTTCGCCAGCAAGAGCTTTTCCTGACGCATCGCATTACGTAATGGAACCGTAAACTTACGACAGAATTTCATCAACTCTTTGCTTTCATTGGTGTCCGGGACTTCTACACGCAGCTCACCGGCTCGCTCAATCACCCCCATCAACATACCCATAATCGGTGTAATGCGATCTTCCTGCGGCAGATCTTTTAACAACTCACCTACAACTAACATTTGACGGGCAAAAATCAATTCCTTAAACGGAATTTCACGAATCAAACGATCGGCATCATCAGGCTGATAACACTCAAACAGCACATATCCGCTGTTTTCCTTCACACGGGCGAAACCGTAAATTTCTTTTTTACCCGCCTTATCGGTAATTTCTGCCGCACACTCTTTTTCAAAACCCGGGCGGCAATATAAAGCAACTTTATTCATGGCTAAGCGCCGATTTCCTTAGACGCAGAGCGCCAATTAATACACATAACCAACCAATGAGAAAACTCAGCCCACCGATTGGTGTCAAATACACCAGAAATTTTAGCGGTAAAAAGGCCAGACAATAAAGACTGCCACTGAACAGCACAATTCCCGCTGCGAAAAAAATACCACTCCACCCGAATTGGGGTACTGGCTGACGCATCAAAAAAGCAGCCAGCGCCATCATGGCGAGGGTATGCAGCCCTTGATATTGCAGGCCGGTATGAATCCATTCCATCTGACGTGAAGTCAGGACAGGTGCCAACATATGTGCCCCCATCGCTCCCAATGCCACGTAGAAAAAACCACTGATCCCGACAAAAATAAGCATGACCCGACTGCTCATCACACAGCTCCTGTTTCAGACTGGCATCTATTGGGTATATTGAGTGATATATCCCAACCTTTCTTGTTCAGACGCGGCTTGCGTCAATATCCATTTCCGAAAAGCGGCAATCTTGCCCAATTCTGCCTGATTATCGTGACAAACCAAATAAAATGCGTTCTTACTGACCAAAACATCATTGAATGGACAGACCAAACGCCCCGCATCAATTTCATTTTGTGCCATAACATTATTGGCAAGGGCAACCCCCTGACCGTGCACAGCCGCCTGAATCACCATTGCACTGTGACTGAATATCGGTCCCTGCTGGACATTGATTTGTTGCTGCATATCAAGCTGACGAATATAGGCTTGCCAATCCCTCCGGGATGAATCGTGCAATAAGGTATGCCTGGCAAGATCTGAGGGGGTTTTCAAGGGTCGGTCACCCGCCAACAAAGCCGGAGAACAGACAGGCAGTAAATACTCAGGATAAAGGCGATCAGTTCGCAACCCCGGCCAATTACCCCTGCCATAAAAAATGGCGACATCAACATCATCAGCCAATTTATCTTCTTCCCGATCTATCGCCTGAATCCTGACATCAATCCCCGGAAAGCTCTGATTAAAGCCAGAAAGCCGTGGCACCAGCCATTGAATAGCAAAACTGGGGGACAAACTCACTGTTAACGCCCCTTTAGCGCTACGTGCCTGAAGCTTGCGGGTTGCATCATTAATAGCAGTAAAAATTTCCTTGATATCAAGATAGTAACTCTGTCCATCTTCAGTTAACAACAGTGAACGATTACGACGACGAAAAAGTTTTAATCCCAGAAAATCTTCCAGGCTTTTCATTTGATGGCTGACTGCGGCCTGAGTCACAAATAATTCTTCTGCCGCCTTAGTAAAACTTAAATGACGGGCTGCGGCATCAAAAACTCGTAAGGCATTGAGTGGAGGCAAACGTTTAGACATGTTAGTTTCTTATGTGGTGGTAACGATACCGGTAACTCTTTTCGTTCAGGTATTAGTTTTTATAATCCGAAGCATTATAATTTGTCCATTGATGATATACCAGCAAATCCCTATAGTGTGCGCACTTCCTAAGCCGGAACGAAAAGTCTCTTTGTTTTAATACATTGATACTTTTGGCTTTGTGGTTGTGATGTTGTGTTTGCAAGTTGTCTGGGACTCCAGACTTTGTAGCGTAAGCTACTGTTTTTTCACTTCCTGTACATTTACCCTGTCTGTCCATAGTGATTTTTTTAATGCACCGCAATTGCGGTGCTTTTTTTCTCAACTTTCATGTAGAATTCCCCTTCTCCTGGCTAAAGAAAAACTTATTCTTTATTATATAATGATTAAATTACACCGCTTATGAAAGCCTTTGACTCAGAACAATTCCGCCAACAATTTCCTGCCCTGCAACCATCGATCACACAACCATCGATCACACAACCATCGATCACACAACCATCGACCACATTTCTGGATAGTGCAGCCACCGCATTAAAGCCGGGATGTATGATTGAGGCGACCGAACACTACTACCAGAACCACAGTGCGACGGTACATCGCAGCCAACACGCGACAGCACAAGCCATGACCGCACGTTATGAACAGGCGCGTTCACTGGTCGCGGAATTGATCAGTGCGCCATTACCTGCGGATATTATCTGGACGAAAGGCACCACTGAGTCCATTAATCTGGTAGCACAGAGTTACTTTCGCTCCCGCCTGAACGTGGGTGATGAAATCATTGTCAGCGAACAGGAACACCACTCTAACCTGCTGCCGTGGCTGATTCTGGCAGAACAGACAGGCGCCAAAATCGTTAAATGGCCGATTGGCAACCAACGCCAACCTGAAATAGAGAAACTGTCAGAACTGCTGAATGAGAAAAGCCGATTAGTCGCCATCAGCCAAATGTCGAACGTGACTGGCGCCGCCGTAGATTTGGCACAGGTCACAGCCCTCGCCCATCAATATCACTGCAAAGTGCTGGTTGATGGAGCTCAGGGAATCGTTCACGCGCCTGTTGATGTTCAGCAACTGGATATCGATTTTTATGCCTTCTCAGCCCATAAACTGTATGGCCCAAATGGATTGGGAGTGTTGTATGGCAAAACTGAATTGCTGAATGCGATGTCTCCGTGGCATGGCGGCGGCAAAATGCTGACTCAAGTCTCATTTGACGGTTTCACACCGGAAGCCGTGCCCTATCGCTTTGAAGCAGGTACACCTAACGTTGCTGGCGTGGTCGGCTTTGCCGCAACTCTGGAATGGCTGAAAGCCATTGATATCCAGCTCGCTGAATCCCATGCAATTGCCCTGACGGATTACGCCGAGCAGCAACTCAGCCTTCTGCCGGGTTTTACAAGTTACCGTGTAGCCGGTTCCAGTTTGCTGGCTTTCAATTTCGCCGGAATACATCACAATGACTTAGCAACGCTGATTGCAGAACAAAATATCTCTCTGCGTTCAGGGCAACATTGTGCACAGCCATTGCTGGATGCTCTTGGGATCAGCGGCTGCTTGCGAGCTTCGTTTATGCCTTATAACAACCAGCAAGATGCGGATAGATTGATCGAAGCGGTGAAATTCGCGCTATCGTTGTTGGGTGAGTGATATTGGTTTGTTGTTGATTACGCCTCTATTTATGATAGGGGCGTGTGTTTAATACTTTGCCTTATTTTTAACGCGTTCAATAAAAGATATATTATTTTTTACCTTCCAAGAATATTTTTCTAGCTTCGTTTAAGCTCATATAGTTAGCTCCTCCTTGGAAATAGATATCATCAGCTTGAATAGGGTCATCTTCCCATCCACAAATATCACAAATAAGGTATTTGCCAAGTGAATCAAGGGTTATATTATTACAACATGGGCAATGATATTTATTATTCATTGGTTACTCTAATGCTTTGGCACTTACACATTAAAACAAAATCTATTTACTTAAACAAATAGCTTTTGATAATTCATTTTAAATATTATTTTTTTGATAGCCTTCTATCAAAGAACTATATTTTTTGCTCTGGAAAACTCAGGTTCTTTCCAATTTAGCCCTTTAATTGTTTTCCCTTTTTCATCCTCTGCTAATTTTCCTTAATTTAATAATCTTTCATAGGCTTTCCATAACTCACCTTCTTCAAGAACTTCAAAACGATACCTAACATACATACGATCTATCGATGGATAAGAACTTTTAAGAGAAAAAACTAGAAGTATATTCTCAACAGCTTCATTTTTTATCATTTGCTCTAATGGTCGCATGTTGTTATTCCTTTATTTATATTTGGCTTCTTATTGGATTCACACATGAAAAGAAAAGCCAAAAATTTCAATGGCTTTTCTTATTTATATTTTAGATCTTACTCATCTTCCTCCAGAGCAAACTCTATCGCTTCTTTTACACGATAGTAATCTTTATTTTTTTCCGTAAATTCTGGGCAATTTAGAATTTCATTAAATTTATTATTTCCTAAGACCTCTCTTATATCTGAAAACATAATATCTAGATCGGCAACTTGATCGCGAGGAGAGTTTTCTAAATCAACAGACAAATATCGTCTTTTAAAAAGAGATATTGCATCTTCTGGGAAATTATTTAATAAAATAACGAATGCTTTAAGTTGATATACTCTTAATGTAACTAATTTTTCTAGGTTATTTTTAAACTTCTCATCAGATTTAAAAGAATCTGAATCTTTCACATTAGTAATGCAATCCACCAATTCATAATAACTTTTGATAAATCTATCCAATATAGCAGGAAAATCATTTCTCATTTTTCTACTCTCCCATATTTAATAATATCGTCGTCAGTAACATTATCCTTAATTTTCCAGTCCATTACACCTCCTTTAGTTTTGCCCTTTAACTCGACATTTTTCTTGCTTGTATCAATATCAACATAATAGTCAGCTCCTAGGGCTCCTGTGCTTCGTTTTATTGCGTCTGGATTTTTAGGATCAACTTTTGTAGAAGTGACACTAATTCCTCCTCTTGAATCATTTGGATCATAGGTAAATCCCTCTTTTTTGAATTTTTTATATTCCTTTGTTGACATAAATCGCCTTACAGTACCTGGGTTTCTCGGTATACCATCAATTAACCCACTACCTTTACCATGACTACTACTCAAATAAACATAAATCGCCGGAACATTCGAAACCGGGAATATCAGAATATAATCACGAAAACTCTTCTGTTCCGGTTTTGGCGTGGTTAACGTCGTTGGCCTGTTCTCATCCGGTATTGGCGTAGTAGTGGCATTACCACCCATCTGCTTCGGATCTTGCTGTGGGTTAATATAAGCCCCGTCCCGCCAAGTCCGCTGCTCCGGTATCGGTAAGCCCGGAGTTTGGCTGCTAATTTCCGGATCCAGCACAGCCACCTTGGCATTGATACTCGCATCCTGCTGAGCATATTTATCAATATCGCTCTGTGATAATTCACCTGTTCGTGCGTCTAAGTACCAAACCAATGTGGGTGAAGCCGCATCATCTTCCCAAAATTCATACCGGTTTAATGATTCATTATATTGCACATTGCGGACTTTGACCTGCTCCAGCCCGCTTTCCTCGCTGGTATGATATCCCACTGCGGTGAGTTGCCCGGTTTGTGTATTCTCCACAAAACGATAACGAACACGGGTGGGTGCGGTTCCTTTTTTATCGGCAATGTCCTTTAAGTTTTCGTGGCTCAGTAAGTCTTTATCACTGTCATTCCACCAATTCCGTATCATCATCCCTAAAGTTATTGCGGATGCACTCGTGAGATAAGATTCGCGGGACATACTAAACCGGATGTTATCCAACTTTTGCTTCTCACTTGAGGACAGTAAGGGGCGTGTTTCTTTCTCCTTACCATTATTCTCATGGTTTGCAATAGCAGTAGTACCCGTCATAGCCGCTTGTGTCTGCTGAGCTGCCTGCAAAGAATATTCTATAAGGATTGGATTCGCTTCTGCTTTTGAAAATACCAAGTTCCCAAGTCCCGCAATCGCTTCAAGATACCACGGCTCAGAGCTTTTCAGCTTCTTCTGCGATTGAACCGCTGGCTTGGGCTGAAAGACCTGCATCTGACCAAAATGAGTATGTGGCTCAGTTTCCGTTCCGGCGTCCGTACAACCCGCGGGTTGCAGGCAGGATTTAGCAAAGACTGGCTTGGCGATGCGGGCAATCTCCAATACATGGCGGCGATTGTGGCCCGGCATCGCGATAAATCCTGGGCAACTGGGATCAGGATAGTATCTTGAATGCAGTAAGGCTTCTTTCGTCCAGCCTTCAACTTCCGGTGTCGTATCACTGATATCTCCCGGCATAAGCTGGTGATAGGCTCCCGTCCCTTTTTGTTTTTCCATCGCCTCTGCGGGGGATTTTTCAGTCAACTGATCAGCCAGCTTCTGCGCATCCACATGCAGTGTCATGGGCAGCGACGATAAGTTTTCTTCCCGCAATATTCCCTGACCATCAGTTACACCACTGGCATTGATAACACCATCCCGGCTTTTCAGGTTATAGGGAATACCGGCTAATGGCTTGCCCTGGTTGTCCAATAACTGAAATTCCAGCCAGTGCTTGAATTTATTGCAGGGAACACAATCTAATCTTCCTGTGTCACTCATTCGATTAAATCCTTTATTGATTAAGTCCGTAGCGCACCAATACCGCTCTCCGCCAGAAAGTCATGAATGGTCAACGCCTGAAGACGGGAACCCTGCTGTCGGCGCTGTTTCAGCCATCCGGTCAGACGCGGGGCCAATGCACCATTCGGTGTATCCAGCTTCAGTGCCAGTTCCCCCTGCTCTTCCCACAGCTCATAGGTCAATGTCTTGGCATAGCCTTCCAGTGCCAAATCTGACTGCTCCCACGCGGCAATAAGATGCGGCTCCAGCACAAAAGGCCGTTCAATCTGGCTGGGCGGGCAATCTGCCGGACGGTTGAAAACGACAGGCATTGGCATACCGATCATCAGTTCAGTGACCGGATTCAGGAGAGATGTCCAGTCAGTGGGCTGCATGGCAGGCATTAATACTCTGGCAATCCGGGTATCCATCAGGCGAAAAACCACCTGCTCATCACGCAGAGTCGCAAACTGATGCCGCTGCCAATGATGTAATTGCGCCTGCCAGGTTGTTTTGCTGCGGTATGCCCAGCCCCAGCTTTCGTCACTGAATGCCCGGCGATCAAGTAAGCGCCCAAGAGGTGCAAGGCTGCCGGCTTTGGGCTGAATCAACCACGGCCCTTGTTCCATCAGGTGTGCCAACGGAGTACCACTATAAAGCGGGAAAGCCTGAGCCACCCAGTCATTGGCATAAAAGATATCGACAGGATTAGGGGCGGCAAGCTGATTGACGATAAGAAAAACCGGTGCTTTATTCGGTGCACTGAGCCACGTTGTCCAGCTGGTTGTCATGCTTTTCCTCCCGGTGATTTGATCACCCACGCGGCGCTTTCCTGTGCCTGCAACGCACAGTATTTCTTGATCGGGAATTTAACCTCAGGCAGTGTCGGAACCCCTTCCGGCAATTGCAGTGAGATGCCCCGGCCACTGCTGCCGGAACCCGCGCCCACATCAATCATGGAAGACTGAATACTGCCCGGCGTCACTTTGATAAAAGTGCCACCGACTTTCAGGCTGATTTCAGTCGCGGCTTCCAACACAATTTTGCCACCGCTCTTAAGATGAGTTTCCTGCCCGCTTTCACTGACCAGTGCATCTCCGGCCTGAATATGTTGAGAACCGGTGATGCGGTGGGAAGCATCACCCGCAGTGCTGTATTTACGGCTGCCCATCACCTGCGAATGTTCATCCGCCTGAATATCGATGTAATGGTTGTTGTCAATGCGCTGTTTCTGGTCGTGTTTGATATGCCAGTGGACATCATTTTCGATATGAGCCGTAAAGTCTCTTTGACCGTGGATATAGACCTCCTCACTGCCTTTTGCATCCTCAAAGCGCAGTTCGTTAAAACCCTGCCCTTTGTGAGTGTGGGTTTTAAAGGTGGTGCGGGTTTTCTCGGCAGGTAAATCCAATGGCGGTCGATTGCGGCCATTGTAAGTACAGCCCGTGACAATCGGGCGATCAATATCGCCGTTGAGGTAGGAGACGATCACTTCCTGACCGATCCTAGGGATCGCCATAAAACCAAAACCATGACCATTCCAGCCCTGTGCCACACGTACCCAACAAGAGGAACCATCTCCCGGCTCGTCATAACGGTTCCAGTGAAAATGCACTTTGATCGCACCGTGTTCGTTGACAAAAATCTCCTCGCCCTCCGGCCCGACAACGGTAGCCACTTCATCGCCGTCTGCCAGCGGTTTGTAGCGGTATGATGGACGCCAATCGTCCCAACCCGGAATAAAGGTCAGGCTATTGGTCAAGGTTGTACCTTCTCCTTCCACACCCGCTGCTTGGGGTTGGATGCCGTGATGGGTAACGCCGACTACCTGCCAGCGATCATTCATAGAGGCAATCGGGTGCTTATTCAGCATAAATATTTTGCCCGGTCGTAACTGAATGCAGTTAGTGCTGGCTGATCCCATTTTACTTTCGCTGTTGAGTTGATTCAGACGCAGTGCAGAGAGCGGCTTGCCTTCGGCATCCAACTGAAAGCGCCCGTAACTTTCGAACACGGCATGACCACGCCCCTGTTCCAGCATTGCCTGATGCTGCAAGGGGTAGGAAGGCCGTAAGAAGTTATTATCCTTGTGCGTAAACTCATCTGGGCAGAGGAATTCACCGTAGCGCCACTGGGTAACCGTAGAGTCAGTATTATCCGTATCCGACTGTGAGTTATAGGTCAGGAATATGCCTGCCAGCATTCCGAGGTGAGAATTACTGTAAAAGAGCTGATCTTGCTCAAACCAGAAAGTAATACCCTCTTCCGCCGCCAAACGGCACCAAAAATCATAGGCCGATTCACGCTTCTGGGTGGTATATTCCCGCACCGGATGATGCCCTTCATCTTCATAGAATTTGCAATCAGACTTGATACGGTGCTCTTGCAGCAATTGTTTGAGAATTTCCGGCACGGACTGACGATGAAAGATACGACTGTCCTGATTAAGGGTCATACGCCACATTTCCGGCCTGATAGTAAAAGTGTAATAAGTGCGCCGGCCATCACTATTACCCTGTTCCGCTCCGGCTATGATGCCATTGATGGTACGTTCCACTACGCCATCACGGATAACGCTCAGGGAAGCAGCCATACCCAACTGCTCACCGAGGGCGATATTATCAAGGGAACTGACCACTGTCAGGCTCAGGTGATACAACTCTGACAGAGCTTCCCGCAAACTGAACTCCGCCACCTGAAAGGTGATTCTGGGCAGTTTACCGATTTGGCAGGTAAAGACTAATCCATCCATTGTTGTCTATCCTTACATTATTGGACGATATCCCCGAAGGGGAAGCGGCGACAAACGCCATTGTTCGCCGGAAGGCTGACAAGTGACATCCATCAACATCAACATGTCGTTGCTGAGAAAAAACGGCAGAAATTGGTAGAGCGCATCGGCAAAGCGGAATAACTCTCCCTGACTGGCATAGGCTTTTTCATTCAGCGTCAGTTCGATATACAGGCAACGGCGCGGTTGCCCCATAACAAGCCTGTCCTTTGCCTCAGATTTGATATCTTGGATCCCGTCAATCATCTGCTGGAGTTTTCGACTGATGGGACGGTCACTGTCCGTGTAAAAATCGTAATCCCGCAAAAGTTGTTTGAAAGCCTCCGCTGACAACAGCACGTAACCGCTCATAGAATAGTGAGACAACAACCGCCAATGCCGCTGACTGTCAATGACCGGCGGGTAACTGGCTGATATTGGTGTAATTGTGTGTATCTGAAAGCGATCCGGCAGGCTTTCGGCGAGGCAAGTCTCATCTGGCGGCAACACTATCGGCTGTGGATTAAATGACACAAAATGGCAGGTAAACTGGCGTTTGGGTGGATGTACCATCAATTTTGCATATTCGGTTCGCCTTTCAGGGTAAGTTCGGTTACATGCAATAACCTTTGATGTGGCGCTAATGGCAACGGATAACGGGCAGTATCAGGCTTGAAAGGCTGAGTTAATCGTTCCAACTGGAGATTAACCGCAGGTACACAATGCAACAGAAAAGCATCAGCTATTTGTTTATCAGACAGTGACAACAGCGTGTCCAGTTTCAGGGTAAGCGTCAATGTCCGGTTATCGGTCATCGGTAAGCGACGGGATTTGACGGGATACGGCATTTCCAGCGTCAGGAAATGATGAACATGAGGTAAATAAAACGATTCCATCAACATTTGTGGCGCCCAATTTCCCGCCGTAATTTTAGTTTACACCCATAACTGCTATGATCCTGAAACCTCATCCAGAGGAAATCAGCAACAAATCCACTGCAAGATAAAAAAACCGATGACACAACTTTCAGACAGCATCCTTGCTCCGCACCCATTCGGAACAGAGATTACAGAGCAACAACTCATTGAAAACTTCCGGCAATGTAAGTTGTGGGAAGATCGCTACCGACAGCTAATCGGCCTTGCCAGAAAACTGCCACCTTTGGCGGGTGAACTCAAACAGCAGAATATTGAAATGTCCGGTTGTGAAAACCGTGTTTGGTTGGGGCATCAATTACTTTCAGATGGTTGCCTGCACTTTTATGGTGATAGCGAAGGCCGCATTGTTAAAGGATTATTAGCGGTTATCCTGACTGTGGTGGAAGGCAAAACACCTGAGCAGGTTTTGCAGACACCTTTGGCCGAGCTATTTCAACAACTCGGCCTGGAACAACAATTGAGTGGCTCACGACTCAATGGTGTGAAATCCCTGATTAACACTATTCAAGAGGCAGCACGTCAGGAAATTGCACGCACCTACACGAATTAATCTGTGTATTACAGCATTTTTTCCCGCTCGACTTTTGCCACCATCTTTTTCAGTGCGTGGGATACAGCAACAAAACCAAAGGTCGCCGTAACCATCGTTGCGGCACCAAAACCAGAAGCGCAATCCATTCGTTTGGAACCATCCGCCGTGCTCTTGGCAGCACAAACCGTGCCGTCAGATTGTGGATAAACTAACTGTTCCGTGGAAAAAACACAGTCAATGCCTAACTTGCCTTTGCCGTTTTTCACTACGTGATAATCCGATTTCAGGCGCTCTTTCAATTTCGCCGCCAGCGGATCTTGTACTGTTTTCGCCAAATCCACCACCTGAATCTGGGTAGGATCAAGTTGTCCGCCCGCTCCCCCTGTTGTTACCACAGGGATCTTATAGCGACGGCAATAAGCCAGTAACGCCGCTTTTGGCCGTATGCTATCAATGGCATCAATGACATAACTGAATCCTGTAGACATCAATTCAGCGACATTATCAGGCGTGACGAAATCATCAATGCAAGTCACCTGGCATTCAGGATTAATGGCCCGTATCCGCTCGGCAATGACTTCCGTTTTCGGCAACCCGACATTTTGTACCAATGTATGCAACTGGCGGTTGGTATTGGTGGTGCAAACATCATCCATATCAATCAGGGTGATAGCGCCGATGCCGGTACGCGCCAACGCTTCTGCGGCCCACGAACCGACACCGCCAATGCCGACAACACAGACATGAGAACGGGCAAATAATGAAAGCGCTTTCTGGCCATATAATCGAGCCGTGCCAGCGAAACGTTGAAGATAAGCATCAGAGAGAGAAACTTGCATCGCTAAATAAATCCTGCATAAAACCTATCTCTATCGAGATAGGTTATCGATTGATGATTTTAATAGGAGGGGATCTTACTGGTTTGCTGCTAAAAAACCAGATGAGGCTTTCTTCAATACCCAAACACGACCATAGTGTTTATAAAAACCTGCCCTTTCACCCGCTTTTTCACCAACACCGTGATAAATGTCGAAATGATGCCCTTTAATGGCGCCACCAACATCCAATGCCACCATCAACCGCATGCGATACTGTCCGGTAAATTTACCGGATTCATCCAACACAGGGACTTCCGCCAGCAATGCTGTTCCCGGCGGGATCAATGTCTTATCAGATGCCACCGAAGCTTCTGCAACAAGAGGAACAGCACTGGCTCCTCTGACAGGGGTATAAGGCTCAGGTCTAAAGAAAACAAATGAAGGGTTCTGTTCCAGCACTTCTCTCACTTTGGTTTCGCTGTGCTGTTCTCCCCACTGACGAATCGCTTTCATTGACATTTTGTCACTCGGTACTTCTTTACGATCGATCAGCACCTTGCCAATACTGCGGTAGGCATGCCCATTTTTTCCGCCATAACCAAAAAAGGTTAATGGTTGACCATCACCAAAATTGACATAACCACTTCCTTGCACTTCCATCATAAAGTTATCCATCAGGGAATTACTGTACCCGATGATAAATTTTTTGTTCAGCACCCCGCTGTATATTGCGGCGCGATTGGGTAAACGAAAACGCGATTTCGTTGGCATACTGTACAGCGGATATTTGAATTCCCCTTTCTTCATATGCCGGGCTTGCAAAACAGGCGTGTAATAGCCAGTAAACTTCACATTACCGTAATTATCTCCGCCTTCCATCTGATAGGCGAGTAAACCAAACTCATTTAAATGGCGGGTATCACCACCGGATAACATCCAATTTTCGATGGCTTCGAATGTTTCACGATGACTGTTGTACAAGCGGGGAGAAGATGTACTGATATATTTAACTTGGGTAGAAAAATCTTTGGCATTAACCGGACTACCCTGAGCATTAGGCATATTCACCAATTGGAGATTTTGGGTAATCCTACCATCTTTATATTGCTGAGCTTGATCTGTCGGACGTACATGACACCCCGATAACAACGAGATGACAAATCCACATAAAAGATATTTGCCCCAATGCTTCATATTTATACCTTTATTTTCTTACCATCATCACTATCCGACGATGAACAATATCAAACACCAACAAATAATAAAATGTAGTTAGAAAAAAATAGCTTATAGTTTTTCAATACAAATAGAACAAAAACAAAACAACAAGAATGCTTCTCAACCAACAAACAAACAAATTCAGTAAATATCAATAAAAAAACTTGCAACCGAGCCGTTCAAGAGTATAGTGTGCCGACATCAGACGCGGGGTGGAGCAGCCTGGTAGCTCGTCGGGCTCATAACCCGAAGGTCGTCGGTTCAAATCCGGCCCCCGCAACCAATCTACGCGAATATCATTCATTAACAGATGATGTAGCATAGATACAATTTAGCAGTAAAGAATGTCATCATTCAGTATTTGCACTCACTATTGATAATCAAAGTTTGCAAATAGACGGACGCGGGGTGGAGCAGCCTGGTAGCTCGTCGGGCTCATAACCCGAAGGTC
>NZ_LFCV01000013.1 GCF_001037465.1 Xenorhabdus khoisanae | reverse complement strand
GACCTTGCGTCCTTGGGGAACGGCGTTCAGGGCTTTCTGGCGGGCTTCCGTTAAACCAAGGTTTTATACTGACCTGTTCGCCTTCATCTTTTATGCTAATTCACAGCCATATTTCGAAAAAACAGGAAAAATCAGATTGTTTTTTGTTCTTTTATCCTGCATTAATGATTAATAAATAACCTCAATGCCACATTATATGAATAAACGGCAACAAGAACAAAATACAACCTATTTTGCATGGCAAATGCGTGAATTGGATAATGGGAAAAGGTTGGGTAGATAAGAGCAAAAAAGCCAACGGATAAGGTTGGCTTTCGTGCTGTTGTCCCTTTTGAAACAGGACTCGCTTAACGCTACCAAGGATAGTTTAACGTGGCCGCACATTCTTCAGTTAACAGCAAACCAAGCAAAAGTTAACAGAAAGAAACCAAACCATTTTATCCTTTTTTTAAAAAAAATCAATTAATCATCCGTAAGTATCACTTTATTATTAATTAAATAGAGATAAGATGAAAAATAAAAAACACAAAATGAAGCGATTTATTTTTTAATAAAAATATCGCACCTTAAATTTTAATTTAAAAACCAACAAATAACCGCAACCTGCTAAAAAATAGCAGTTTTCAATTTAAATCCTAAAGAAAAGTTTTGTTATCCTGCCGAAACAATGTTTCCAATAAGGGAGAGTGCTAAGTGCAACCAGAAACAGAAGTACTGGCACTTGCTATTGCCTTTTCTGTGTTCAGTGGCATTGGCGTATATCTGCAAGGAATTCGTGAAAAACGGATTTCTGGTGATGTTATGGATTTGCTGACTGAACTCATCATGTCAGTAAGTGCGGGACTCGTCGCTTATTTTCTCGCGCAGCATCAACAATGGGATGAACCGCTAATGTTCATCGCCGTCATCGGTGCCAGCAATAACGGACAAGAGCTGCTTACTGGCATAAAGAATAAATTAGTTCAACTATTTGATTATAAGTTTGGGAGTAAAAAATAATGTTATCACCGTCTGTGATTGCAACGGTTTCACTGGCTGTCGCAGTAATTGACCGAATTTTCTTTCAACGCAAACAAGTCATTATCCTCAATATTGGTGATTCAACTGATCGTGGTCGTGCAATGGCGTTCCCCGTGATGTTTAAGAACAAAGTTCACCCTTTAAAAGGGGCACTGATTGAGTATTGGCTTCGAGACACCAATAACCCCACAACCGTGATAAATGGCAAAGCACGTACCTTAGACATCTCCAAAAAAGGCGTGAACGAAGAATACCTGCTGATTGATAAGAAATACCTTACATCTGGCGCTTGGGAACTACACGTTCGCGTAACACATGGTAACTGCCGCTGGAATCCGTTATACCGGCTTTTCCCCGTGCAAAGTCATCGACAGAAATCTTACTCAATTCAAGTAGGGGATAAGTAATGGCGCTAAATTTAATGTCCCAGAACGGGAAACAATATACCGTTCTCAATTATGATCAGCTTAATGAGAAAGGTCTAAAAAAGCTGACTACCGCTCTTGCCAGTGCCGATTGTAAAATCGTCAAACTGGTGCCCGCAGAAACCGCCAGAAAGAAAGACGGCATTCCGACTAAGACGTTTTCACTTCACACCGAAGACGGCCAAGAAATGGCAATCCAGGTCAATAATACGGGTGACATTTTAGCCTTGAAGTTAAATGGGAAAATTATTCCTTTCACATCCCCCAGCAACATTCCCGATCTGACACGACAGATAGCCACTGCATTCAAAGCCGCCGCACCAGCATTCGCCAGTTCGTTAGCCAAAAAACTGGCAAATGCAAACAGAGACGAAGCCAAAAAAAGCAAAGCTCCGGCCGTAAAATCCAATGCACAACGCTTGCAGGAGGCGAAAGAAAAGGCCAGTGTTTTTGAAGCCGACATCGCAAAGTTAAATAGCACCTTTTCTCAACGTCAAGACACTCTCTCAAAAGTGCAGTTTGAATTAGAAAATGTACGTACCGCTCTTAATTCAGAGCAGGCAACAACCCGAAAACTGAAAGAAGAAATAGCCTGCTTGGAGGAAACATTGTGACCGCTGACTACTCTGTAAAAAATGCGATTCGTGTAATCGATAAAATTGACTTTATGCTCAGTACGCCAACAGATAGCCAGTTCAATGAGCTTTTCAACGGCATGGGAGCTGATTTAATGCTGGAAAGCGTTTCGCTGGATGAAATAGAGCACGGCTACTTAGGTCATGAATGCGTATCGAGTGACACCGCGATGTTCGAGAGCATTACGACAACCCGAATGCGATTATCACAAACCATGAGAGCCTTTATCCGCAAGTTGAATCAAGGTTTATCAGGAACAGGGATTTTAGCCGGTACAAACGATACAGGAAACACGGATAACGGAATGCCGTCTATTGGTGGTGCGGAAATTGGCCGTGTTCGGAGAGTCGGTAATATTCCGGTTATGGTTGCCAAGATCCCCCTGTCAGACGGGCAAAGCGTTTCTGTCATTTTCCACAGCCCAACCAGCGGAAACGGGCGAATTCAGAATGATGATGTACTCACTGCGTTTCGGTTTTTGCTGAACAAACGTGATGTTTCTCATGTCGTCGCCCCAATTAACGGGCGCGATATTTCACTGCCCCAAGTGTGCCAGTCTCTGTCAAACCTGATCGAACGCAACTCAAGTAAGTTTCAACGACAGGCTGCAAATGCAGCAAAGATAAAAGCAGACATTGATGCAGAACTTGAGCGAGCTGATGCGCTGGAGAAGCAAAAAGTGGAGTTGATTGAAAAGGGTGATCAGCTACAACAGGGAATGGATACAAAAAAAGATGAATTTTCTAGGCTACAGAATCGATTAAAAAAACAGGTTGTGATAAACGATCAGTTACGCCGTTTGTTGGCGCAGTTGAAAAACCAACAGGAAAATAAACCAACACCAGCGGATACAGGCACTACCGGAACCTCTGTCAATGATACCGGCAACACCGAGGATGAGCCTAGCGAAGTAGATAAGGCCGCTTCAGAAGCCATCACATTTCTGAAATCAGTGCCGAGTCTTGAGAGTAACAATATTCAAGAACTGGCTGAAATTAGGACTAAAACCCGCGCGGCCATTTCAGCGCTCAATGCCGCCACTGTCTACGAAGAGAATTCCGAGCTTGTCACTGATGCAGTTAACCATCTGTCAGGGCTGCTGGCGACAGTAGCCAAATCCGCTATGGCAGGGGGACAATAATTATGAAATTGTCCCCGCTTGAGATTTTAGACCTTCAGGATCAGTTATCGGACTTGTTAGGCAAACTGGCCGCCGCTGATCCGTTAACCCAGCTTGATATCCAAGATGAGATCACCGCCATCATGGAGAAGTTGGGTTATGGCCTGTCGCCAGTATCTACGGAACAAACCGACGAGACGACAACCGATCCAGAACCAGCAACAACGGACATTCCCCAGATCGTGGCCGACTATCTGGCCGGAAAATTCGTAACACAAAATACCGATGAATTTATCACTATCCTGGAAAGCCTTGAGCCCTACGTGACGACATTTATCACGATGCCCCAAGTTTGCGACGGCGCGAATAGCTGGTGGGAAAAAACAGGCAAGCAGTTAGCTGCCTAAAACAACATGAGAAACAGCCACCAGCCCCGGATCATTTGAGGAATCAATGTCTATTACACCAACGACGGCCACAGTTCAGCAAAATGAAGCACCGGTTACACATGCCGTCAGTCATTCAGAACACGGCCGTGTGTCATACGTGAACACCGTCAAAGGAGATAAGGTCAAAACCGCATTTGATGTCATGGAAGCCTCAGACCTTATCCTCTCGAATCATCTGGACGGGCGGATCAACGAAGCCTACCCACAGGAACTGCAACCCCGGGATCGCACACGTTTATCCAGTAAATTACAGGTGAACACCATTGCAAAAAGTTTACAGCCAGAGCAACTTGCCGACTCAGACTTATCAAGTGATGGTGCGCCAATTATTGGTAACGATAATATCGTTGAATCCGGGAATGGCCGCAGCATGGGGATCGTCAAGGCTTATGCCAGTGGAAACGCGGACGATTACAAAGATTACCTGATAGAGAATGCCAATACATATGGGTTAAGCAGGGCCCTGATTGCAGAAATGGAACGTCCCGTACTGGTGCGTGTTCGTCTTGATGATGTTGATCGTGCCAAGTTCGCTAGAGACAGCAATTGGCCGACATGAAAAAAAGGGCATTAAATGCCCTTTCACTTAAAAATGATGAGAAAAGCCACCCAAAGATAACTTGCGTTCTGAATTTTATAACATTGTTAACTGTGGTGGAAGATATGACGAAGGAAAATATAGGGAAAGAATACGAACCTAAATGGATTGCAGAAGGGTATAAGTATCTTGGCGTACATGAAATTAAAGGTGAACAACATCATCCCAGTATCTTGCAGTGGTGGAAAGATATCAAGCGTGGCGGTATCCGTGATGATGAAACGCCGTGGTGTGCTGCATATGTTGGTGCCATGTTTGAGCGTGTTGGTATCCGTTCAAGCCGATTTGAATCAGCTAGGTCTTATCTTGAATGGGGGATGCCGTTAAAAGAGCCTTATTATGGCTGTGTGGCCGTTTTTACACGATCAGGTGGGGGTCACGTTGGTTTTGTCGTTGGCGTGGCTGAGAATGGCGATTTGATGGTTTTAGGGGGCAATCAGTCTGATGAAGTCAATATCCGATCATTTCCACGATCCAGAGTGTCTGGTTATCGTTGGCCGCTAAATGAGCCAGTCAATTGTAGATCCCTTTCTTTGATGGTGGGCTGTCAATCAGAGAGTGAAGTGTAAGTAATATCATATTCGATACACTAGCAAGATATGTTTTTTAGTTAATAATAAAAAATTATTAATTAAATAGATAGATAGATAGTGTGGGGTTGGTGGGTGACTGATTTCAGTTATCCACAAATCCACAGGGTAGATCCAATAACAAGATCCTTAACTACCAAAAGTACCTTTAAAAGATCCCGTGCATCTACAGCCCTTTTATAATCAGGCTTACGAGTGAATCGGGTGTATTCTAATTGGGTTCTGGTGTATTCTAATTGGGTTTTTGGTGTATTCTAATTGGGTTTTTGGTGTATTCTAATTGGGTGTCTGGGTGTATTCTAATTGGGTTTGAAATAACAAAATGTGGACTAAATTGTGAATAACAGTAACGAAGATAATCAATTCTTACCGTCAACTGAATTTTTGAATGCTGAAATGCCAATTTTGTCATGTAATACAACGACAAGCGTGCAACCAAATGTGTTGCTCAGAACAGGTGTTTTTACTCCTATTGGCAGAAGAAGTTCGACAAAATATGTGGAAATGGATCTTTCTGAAGATCTCAGGAGCTTAGAGCTTTGTCAGAAAGAAGGCTATGATCGCGTAAGTGTCCGTGGTGACAAGCTAAACGTAGAAACTGACTTTAAAGTGTGGTGTGGAATTGTTTTAGCATTTAGCACTTATGGCGCAAGATCGAATAAAATTACTCTAAAGTTCAGTGAGTTTGCTAAATTTTGTGCATATCCAAGCCGCAGATTTGATAAAAATCTCAGACGACAGATTGGTGAGTCATTAGGTCGTATACAGTCTCAAAGCCTCTCATTTCTTCGAAAGAATACTACTAAAGGAGTTCATACAGGACTGCTTTTAAGAGCCGAATATGACGAATTTGAAGACGTAGTGGCTTTAATGGCTGATGAAAACTTGTGGGATCTGTATCGTCTAGATTATCAGGTTCTTGTTAGTCTTAAGGTGTTGGAAAAGTTACCTAGAGCTGAAGTGGCTCAATGTCTCTACCTGTATTTTGTTGCTCTACCTGAGCGACCAATTCCTATATCTTTTGAGAGACTCAGAGAACGTTTGCAATTAAATACCTCTGTAAAAGAAGCTAACCGAAAAATTAAGACTGGAATTCAAAAGCTTGAATCAATTGGTTTTTTGTCAGGTAATTTTGTTAGAAAAGATAATGAAACCTATTATATCGTAGATAACAGAAATAAAAAGCTGATCTCTGTAAAACCAGAACCATGATGGTGGTGTATTCAAAAAGGGTAAAACGGCTTGGTGGGAATTTTGGGTGTATCCTAATTAGGTTACTGTATTTTTTTCGGTTGCTTTTTAAGCTGATTTGGTTTTAGTTACTTAACTAGAGTGTGCTATGTGACCAGTGTCTTATTATTAAACCCAATTAGAATACACCACCTAACCCTGACTCTTTATGCTAAACCCAATTAGAATACACCACCTAACCTGACTCTTTATGTAAACCCAATTAGAGTACACTTTCACTGCCTTAGCGAGTCAAGCCAGCAACCAGTGTATTCTAATTGGGTAGTGGGTAACTGTTCGCATTTAAAAATAGGCGCAATGATATGCGCCTATTTGTATGGAGATAGTGATTATCGTAACCGCTCACTGGCTAAACTATACACATCACTACGTTCACGTTTTCCGACAGCAATCACTGCAATTATCAACTGTCCGTTTATGACTTGATAAACCAAGCGAAAGCCAGATGCTCGGAGTTTGATCTTATAACAATCTGGCATACCTCGTAGTTCAGAGGGTGGAATGCGTGGATTTTCGCAGCATTTTTTCAGTTTTTTAGCGAACTGTTTCTGAATAGTCTGATCTAGCTTGTTCCACTCTTTTAGCGCATCTTCCCTGAATTTTATCTTATAAATCACAGATATTTGTCCAAATCAACATCGATTAACGGCTGGTTTTCACGTTCTTTCACTAATCTGGTAAGCTCTTGATCATCAATTGCATCAAGCATCATTTCGTAGAGTTCAGCGGGGACGCAATAAAATGCAGGCTGGTTTCTGTTCAGAATAGCTACAGGATAACCCGCTCCAGCATTTACTGTCGCCATTGGGTTTTTCTTTAATTCGCTAATACTTGCACTGGTATCACTTAAAATTAAGTTTGCCATAAAATCCTCACAATAAGACCTGTTAACAAGTTTCTTTTCTGTATTTTTTGTGCTCTGGCACTTACTTTTATTTCGATCTCTATTAATAACAAACAATGATTCGATTGATCTTGTTGTTGTTCCAGATAGATGATTTGCACTGATGCTACTAATTAATTCGCACGACCAAATGCAATTAAAATCCTCTGGGGCTGTATATTCACTCACAAACACGATACACCTATTAGATAACTTACGAACCCATTCCCAAAATTCAACTGAGTCAAATGAATCTTGGTATCCTGTGGTATTCGCGTATGGAGGATCACAATAAACAACAGCCCCATCGGGTATATCTAATTCCCTGTAATCGCAACACTGTAATATTACACCATCTAATTTAGTCAACTGTCGCTGAACGTTGTTGATAGCCTCTGATTGATAATCACGAATACCTGTTTTAGTCTGTGTTACTCCAGCATACCCATCAAACCATTTCCCCGCGTAACTACAATTAAAACCAACCCAACCAGTTAAGTGAGGGATTTCAGTTTTATTGTTTTTTACTTCATAATATTGTTCTCTCGATATTGATGTTGGTGGTTTCCATCCAGATAACAAAGCCATCCACATTCCAATCAAATACTCGTGGCTATCAGCAGCAATAACTGTACCCGTGTGAAAATTGTTTATGTGACTAACCATATTCATCCCACCTGCAAAAGGTTCAACATAAACAACATCTGTCGTTAAATGATCTAGGATGAATGGCGCAATATATTTTGCTATGCGCGATTTACTACCCATGTATTTCAATGCGTTGGATTCCATTTGAGTTTCATATATTCGTGATCGTTTAAAATTGCCAGAACTCAAATTGGGTACACAATGAATGAATCTGACTCCGACGTTTGCTTTCTTTCATGTGAACTCCTTACAAATTTTGTAGTTCACAGAAATTCGTCCAGATCAACATCAGTTAATGGTTGATTTTTGCCATCCTATCACCCGAATACAGGATAGAGTGAAGTGCCTCACGTTCTGCAACTTCACGTAGGTATTGTTGGATGATTTCACGGATCAGGTTTATTTCTTCACGAAATGCAACACCGAATTGAGCAGAGAAAAGTTTAATGGTTTCTCTGTCCTGTCTCTTATAGTATAAAATACGTCCGTTACCCTTTGCAGGAGGATTGATGAAAGTACAAGTTATCACGGGAAAGCATCCCGATTTTATCAGCAAGGCACAACGCATCGTTGATATTTATAATCAGGATGGTGACGGTTTTGGTGATGAACGCTTAGAGATATCTTACCCTGAAACGTTGCATTTGATTTATGTAGAGAATGTTGAAGGTGGGGTGATCACCGATGCCTGGCGTGACGAAAATGGACATATACTCTTCCACTCTATTATGTTTGCAGCTTTCCCAAAGCCGGATCGCCGAAAAGGGTTTCTGCGAGCCTGTATTGAAGACTCTGATTTTCCTATTGAAACAGTGCAGATCAATAGTATGCAAACTTATCCCATTTGGAAGAAATTAGGCTTTGACAAAGTGGGGTTACTTGGTATGACTTTAATGTTGAGATGCCGGGATTTTGACGGTGTGACATGGGGACAGGTATTTAGTGAAAATCCATGATGTTACCTGTAGCGACCTGCATTCCATTTCAGCCAACCCGTATTATTAGGTCATCATGTTGATGATCCGTAATATAACTGTTTTCAACAAGGAAGTTTTTTTTAAAAAAAGGATAAAGAAAGTAACCAACAATGCGACACCTATGGCAATTGAAAATGTGAACACAAATCCAGTCTGTGTAATATATCGTTCGACTATCAGGTAGAAGGCTAATGCACCAGCCCCGTTTATCGCATTTCCACGTATAACGGTCAACGTGTCAGTACGTCCATGATGAATGTGAGTAAAACGTGATAGAGCTTTTGTAGGTGATGACCTCTTATCACCTCCTGATCAGGCTTATTTAGATTTGAATTAAAAAACACCACCAGATTTTGTATAAATCTGGTGGTGTTTCGTGGAGAGTAAAATAACCCTGTTTCTAAATTTGTGCAATTTCCTGTTTAGATTATGTTTAACTAATCAACTAAAACAGGTGGCAAAATGGATAAAAAACAATTACCTGATAGTCATAATATATTTTTATAAATAACTCGATTTATTCTAATTTATTCTATATTGAAAAATGAATTGACAAATAAGAAAAGCAGAAGTAAACATGATTACAATATAATATTTAATCTATTATATATGGAAAAAAGAATGATATAAAAATGAATATCATTATCATATCTTAAGGAATTGAGTTTTTTCTTATCTGAATAAAATAATTTTTAAGGAATTGATATATGAACAAAAAAGAAATTTTAACTAGAATATCACTAGCATCGACGATATTTATGATATCTATCTCTTATGCACACAGTTCATCAAAAGTATTATTATCTCAGAATAATGAACTGCTTTTAGTTAATGAAAACAATAAAATTGGTAATAAAAACAAATACAATAAGATAAATAAGGATAATAAAACTAATAAGGATAATAAAACTAATGAGAGTAATGGAGCTGACGGAGTAGATGGAGTAGATGGAGGGCTATGGGGAAAAGGAGGTAAAGGTGGAAAAGGAGGTAAAGGTATCGGTGGGGGGAATGGTGGCGATGGTGGAAATGCAGGTGGTATTGGTAGTAAAGCCGGAAATGGAGGGAAAGGGGGAGATGCAATATAACTCAATAAATATATGGAGTATTAATTATGATAAGCAAAAAATTTAGAACGATTTTTATTATCGCAATGTTTTCACTTTTTGTTCCAGGAAGCAATTCAATGGCAGCCTCGGTGATAGGAAAAGATGGAGGCTGGTTTGGAGATGGCGGAAATGGAACCAATGGAGATAGAGGAGGAAATGGAGGGGCAATAGTAGGTGATGGAGGGAAAGGGGGAGATGGCCAAGCTGGAAAAAATGGCGGGGATGGAAAAAAGGGCGGGGATGGAGGAAAGGGCGGTATAGTCGGAGGAAAGGGTGGTGATGGTGGAAGAGGAGGGGACGCTGGTACTGGAAAAAAAGGAGGTAATGGAGGGAAAGGGGGGGATGGAGGTTCCATTGGCGGGCGTGCAGGTAACGGTGGTGATGGTGGAAGAGGTAGAGATGATTAAAATGGAGGAAATGATAACTATAGTAAATTACGGAAGGAATGAGCATTAGAATAGTTTTTTGTAGTGAAAAAGGGTTTATTTATAATACCATATTAATTAATTTAAAATAATGAGGTTTTTCCTATGAAAAGTAAAAAATTAATATCAGCTTTATTAGTTGCAATACTTTCGCTTTCTGTTTCTGTTGCTAGTTTTGCTGGAGGCAAAGGTGGTAATGGCGGAAGTTCAGGTGGTATTGGCAGCTCTGCTGGCAGTGGTGGAGACGGAGGCAAAGGTAAAGGTGGTGGTGCAGGTGGTAATGGCGGAAATGCAGGTGGTATTGGCAGCTCTGCTGGTCATGGTGGAAACGGAGGCAAAGGTAAAGGTGGTGGTGCAGGTGGTGATGGTGGAAATGCAGGAGGTATTGGCAGCTCTGCTGGTCGTGGTGGAAAAGGAGGCGATGATAAATAATAAGGGTTGGACTAGCGGGAACATTCGTGCAGAAACTTGCGGTTTCATCTTGTTGTTGGCGTCACATGACACAATATAACAACGTGTGAAAGTTTGTTGGACTACTATACTACTGTATTGTTTTTATCATCAAAACTTTCATAGTGAAAAGCAATCGAGAACATAATTTCGAGAATGAGTTCTGATAATTGTAATTCATGAATAAAGCATAGTGAAAAGCATCACTCATGATTCTCATAACTCTCCGTTTTTGCAAAAAAATACGCAGCATAGAGGAATTAAAATTTCAAACCGCAAGTTTTTGCACGAATGTTCCCGTTAGTCCATAAATCTAAATTTAAATAATAAGATATTAACTTAACACATAAAGAAAACTTGTAATGAGGTCATAACGACATAAAAAATCTATTTAAGATCCTTTTTACTAATTTTTAATCATCACTCTCGAAAAGCAAAGACCATTTTTGCAAAGATGGTTTTTACCTATTCTAGGAATTACCTACTTGGCCCATAACTACTCCTTCCATTCCAATATTGATTGGGCTGTAATTTTCAATTCATTCAAATCGATAAGTCTATAAACGTGACCTAATCGCATGGCAACATTGGGGCTACCCTGCAACATCAACCAACCCATTGCGCCAGCGCAGAAAGACTCTTTGCCGGAAGCGTGATAAACATGTTCTTCGTCATAGTAACCCCCCGTGGAGAATGTCGTTTTATGACACTGAAACACGCTCTGATCGTCTTTTAACAACCCCTTCTTGATGGACTCTAATCTTCCCTTGTGCAACGCAATACCCTGTTCTTTGAGAAAAGGGCAGTTGACGCAAGGTCGTTTAACGGCAAAAAGTTTTTTTAGATTCATCTTATACCAATGGTCGTGCTACAAAATCGTAAATAAGGTCAAATCCCCCAAAACAAGAGATTAAGCGCATCTTTGATATCTGATGACCATTGGCCCACATCAGTGATTTTTTCTCCAATTACGCTTTCTGAAACACTTGAAAGTTCTGTTGTTAAAAGTCGGTAATTTTCATCGCTGATTTGTATGATGGGAAATAGATGCCAGCTTACCTTGTTTGAAAAATGATGCGCTTTAACCAAAGGAATAACCATACGCCTTCCTGGTGTTTCAATGATGTCGCTTTGTACATCAACCAACATGCTATATTGGCTTCCGCTCCGTTTGTATTGATAAACAACAAATTGCATTTACCAGTTCCTGTTTTCATCAGCAAATGAGCCATATTGTTCAATAAATTGAGCAACTTCTTCCATCCCTTTGCGATTGTCGGCTTTCCAGCTTTCAGCTTTGATTCGTTGGGCTTCTCTGGTCATGACGTCATTAACCAAACCTGAAATATTTACACCGGCGGAACTCAGAATCAGATAATTTTCTTTATCAACTGTTACGTTAACTCTGTGTTTCATAATAACCTCAAATACACACTTTAAGTATACATTAAAAGTGTGTATTTGATGAAGGCAAAAGTCAACCTGATTTTTATCAGATTTCAGATTGTAGTCGTTCTATCTCATTCGCCTGGGGACATAGCGTCTCATCACGAAGTTGCTTTACGGCCAAAATGAATGCTCATGATATTGCGCACGGTATTCAATGGATCGAATCCGCTTTCTTTTGCCGCAGCAAAACGCAATTCTGCCTCTTGTCTTGCTTGTCCAGCTTCTCTATCAATCCGATCCCGATAGGATGCACTCGCACCCTGATTTTTGCGGGTGGATTGTGATGAGGTGCGAGCGCATAAAAATGTTTGACGCTTAACGAGGTTATTGAGCTTTTCTCTCAATGAACGACGTTCAGCGTGTTTCATATTCTCGCTTTCTGCATAATCAAGCGCTTTGGTTTTTGCCCGTTCAGCAAGGGCTGTTGTGCTTGTTTTTACACTGACAGAAAATGGTTCCGGTTTCGCCGGAATACTCTTTTTCTTTTCTTCTTGGTCTATGGGCTTTACTTCTCTTTGCCGCTCATTTTGATCGGGGGCACCCTGTTCATTTTGATCGGGGGGGATCTGTTGCATTTGTGATTTAAACTTGCCCTGAAATATCTGTCTAACACAATTGATAATTTTACGAATATCCTTACGTACATACCCTTTTATGGCCTGTATGCAGTCCAGCGCAACGGTTAGAAATGAATCAGTGAATTTGTATTCTGTGGCTTGTTGACCAACATGGGGATCAAACACATAGGTTTTCGTCAATATGCCGGCGGATACCGCTTTATTTAGATTGCGACGCACTGTAGCAATGGAAGTCCCACATTCTAGGCTGAGGTTGCGTTTTGTTTTGTAGATTTTGTACTCGGATGTAGATGAAGCCACTCCAGAGACGACAGATAAGATTTGTTTGGCTGGACGGGAAAGAACATCAATAGGTAATTGGTTGATAATAAAACTCAGGCCATAGCCTGAAATTTGTCCGTTTTTCTTGATGTATGGATTGCGTGAGTTTATAATATCCCGTGAAATTTGCATGTTTTGTTTCCAATCTAAATTGTTATTGCTTCCTTGTTTGCCGACAAGAAAGTGCCACCGATAGGTGAAAAGAAGAGCGTCAGCAATGAACTGGCGCTTTTTTTTTGCCTATACATTTTTAACTGGATTTTAATACAGTGTTGTGATAGTCGAGCCTGTGTAGCAAGGGCGATCCTACACGCGATCTGATTCTCAGATCAATACGATAAATAAATTATTATTTAGATTTTTATGTTATGTGTTATATAACATATTGTTTTTAAATATTAATGTTTAGTTAAAAACTAATTTTCATTTAGAATTTTATTTTAACCCTATTATTTAACGTCAATGGCTTGTTGACATGATCCGTTGGAAAGGGGTATTTTAAAACGGCAGTAGTAAATCCTACTGTCGGGATTGGAACCCCGATAACCATTACAGCGACACAGACGCGCTTGCGTCTTTTTTTTGTGTCATGCCTATGCACATCCAATTTATGGTGGGCGGGGCGGAGCAACCGCAAGGTTGGCCGGATTAGTGTTTGCCTCGGTAATCGCCGTAGCTGTAATGGCCGGTAGTTCCAACTCCGTTCAGCTCACCACCAATCAGAGATTGGAACCTCTCTGGTGGTGATTTTTTTACCATTACAGAGCGATTACCATCATGATTAATCATAATTATCATTGCGCACACCTGCGCCCAAAATCCTATAAATTCCTGTTTTATGCGCAGGTGCGTGCTGACCAAAAATCCATCCCAGAGCGCATAACCATCAAAGCCGAATCATTGTATGAAGCCCGCCGCATTCTTGCTCCGCGTTATGTTCTTGTTTATGGTGGCTGCGTACCTATTCAGCATGATGCTTAATCAGCCTTGAAATAAAGTGCCATTTTACTTTCTTGGCATTTTTATCTAAAGATACTGACTTTATTCGGAATTTTTAACTTTTAATATTTATAATCACGCTGTGTTGATGGTTTTTGTGGGGTGATATGGATGGCAAAGAAGAGTTAAAACTGGATGAGGTAACATACTGCCATCCCAGAGCAAATGGCTCTGGGGTTTAGTGATTTGAGTCAAAAAAAATTAACTTGCATTTGAGTTAACTAATTTTCTGTGTATTATTAAATGCGTTCCCAGTCATGCTGGGATTAACCGTTATTATTTTGATTATTACGTTTTTAACGTTCCTCGTTCCGACGGGAATAAACCGGTAGTGCTTTCACTTTTAGTGATTATCAACTCATGTTCCCCGTCTTACGGGGATTGCTTTAAAGGCCTAAAATTAAGCTAGAAAGGCTCTTTCGATTATGTTGAAAAGGTAATTCACTATGTCTGTAAGAAATAATCAAAATCTCAGACGAATCTGTCTTGCATTGAGGCTTAATCGCAATGAGATTTTTGATATTTTACAAGGGAAATATTCTAAATCTCAAATTGACGGATGGGGTCGGGCAGTTGATGCCAGAAAACAGGCATCAGGGAATAGTACCGCAGAAACCGTTCCCCGATTCAGGCCAATGTCAGATCAACAGTTCGATGAATTTTGTGACGGGTTAATTGGTTGGATGAAATCAGAATAATAGCTATAATATAATTGTTCATCATGTAAATGGGAATTGGGAATAAGTCGTTGTTATTTTCAAATTGATTAATTTGGTGTTCCTCGTGAAACGGGGATAAACCGTTATAATTTCCACTTTCATTTTTATGATTATGGCGTTCCTCGTGAAACGGGGATAAACCGTTATAATTTCCACTTTCATTTTTATGATTATGGCGTTCCTCGTGAAACGGGGATAAACCGTTATTATTTTCACTTTTATTGTTATTTCGTTCCCCGTTTTACGGGGTTGAACCATCTTTATTCGTCTTTTTGGTGGATATCAACTTATGTTCCCCGTGAAACGGGGTTGAACCGTTGTTATTCGTCTTTTTGGTGGATATCAACTTATTTTCCCCGTTTTACGGGGTTGAACCGCTTTTATTTTCATTTCTATTGATTATTAATTTATGTTCCCCGTATTGACGGGGACTTTTCCTGTATTCTTATTGTTGAGATGAGTATTTTTTGGCTATCTGATTTAAGTCTGATAGGTAAACCATTTCGTAAATTGATTTCTTGATGGCATCCACTGCCAGTTGACGATGATCATCGTTCTCATAGGTGTATCGCGATACAATCGATTCAATCAATTCTGGCGTGACGCAATCTCCTGATATTAAATCTGATTCGACTAACGTAATGGCCTCGTCAATTTCTTGTTTTTTTTGTTTTAACGAATCGACTAATCGGTAGGTCATGGGGGCGCGGGAATTGCCAGCGACATAACGACGCACGGCACGAGAGTCCACCCCTAATAGGCGAGCCATGGGGGATTGCCATTGGCTGCCAAAAATCATTTCGCCAGCTTTTATTAATTTCTCTCGATTGTCCATAGATTCGCCTTATGAAAATAGCCCCACTGACGCAGGGCTTCATTTGGATTGGTTTATTTATTCTGGATAATAACTTTGGAATGCTTTTTCTACAAATCTCTCGCTTTCTTCATCTGTATATAGGGATTCTGTGTAATCTACGTTATAGTTAGCATCAATAGCTAACGTCTCAACGTGTTGAAAACATTTTCTGGCCTCTTCTTTTGTCATATCGAAACGCCCGGCAACATCATAGGTATTAATAGTTATAGTAGTCATTTCAAAATCCTCTAGTTGTTTGTTGGATGTAGGTCGGGTGTAACCCCCTTACCTCGGTTGCATTAGAAAATTGGTTTCAGTTTGCCGCAGTTCCATTCGTTATTGACGCAATCATAAAACGCTTTCAGTGGGATTAACTCACAGGCTTTGGAGTTAGATATTTTCTCACCATTTAATTTGGCTGAACTGATATTACCTGTTTTATAGAAACTGACTTTCAATCCGAAAACTTCTTCGAATCGCTCAATGTTGATATAGATACGGCGATGACCGTTACGTTCCCATGCCTTGAATCCCATGGAGAGCAATTTTTTTTCAGTGTTGTTCATTGAGCTATAGATATCACGCAGAGCCAGAGAGAAAGCAATCATGTAGTTGCCAACAGTTGCAACTGTGTTTTTGGCTATTTTGTGAGCGGATGAGAAAATTTGAGACTTGTTCATAGTAGAATCCTCTTGGTTTGTCGGATTGAAGCCGGGATGTTTCCCTTGCTATGTACTAACTATATAATGACCTAGAAATTAGGTCAATATAGATTGAAAAATGAATGATTAATCCTTTGGGTCATGCGAGTAGTTTGAAGTACCCTTTATCGACGAAATGCTTTTTGTCAACGGGCGCTATGGTGTTATCTGTGCGTATTATTAATGCCATTTTTTAGTCCCGCTTCTTTCACACGTAATTCTTGATATCCTGATAATCTCTGACTCTGATAGCTCCCCTGGCTTCATACTTTGCAGGCCAATAAATTGAGCTGTTTTTGAAACAGCTTTCCAGTATAAACAACTTGCGGCCTTGATTAAGCGCAGCTCTTGCTTGCGTCAGCGTTCCCGATGTATCAGAAGCCTCTACAATAACCGTAGCCTCTGATAATGCGGACATGGTTATATTACGTTCAGGAAAGAACAATTTGTTTGTCCTGTAATCGTTATCCAGATAGTATTTAAACGGAACTTGACTAATTAAGAGATGGTTTTTTCTAATAAATTTTTGCAGTTCAATATTTTGCTTTGGATAAAAATGAGAAAGAGGGGTGCCAATAACCGCAATTGTATTTCCGCCTAATGCAAGCGCTGTTTTATGTGCTTCAGTATCAACCCCTTTAGCCAATCCAGAGATAATTGTAAAACCATCATTTACCAAGTAATTAGTCAGTTTTCTTGTTCTCCGTTTCCCTTCCTCAGATACTTCACGAGAACCAATAACAGAAATGCAGCGAGTATTTATTAGATCCCACCCTCCCTGATAGTAAAAAACTTCTATTGGATTTTGAGCGTCTCTTAATTTTTTAGGATACTCATTAGTTCCATGAACTCTAATTCCTAAATTATCAACCGAATAGAGTTCAAAAATCTCTCTCAACATCCTTTTAAAATCTTCTCGAACACTTTTTGTAACCAGCGTTGAGGGCAACGTATTAGGAGCTTGCCTAAATTTATCTGCAATGGTTTTAAATGTCGCACCTTTCTCAGACCACAACGCCTCATACGCAGCCATTTCTTCAAACTGAGATATAACTCGCTCAAAAGCATCCGAAGAACCGAAATCAAACTGTAACATTTATTCATCTCTTACATATTTTACATCGCCAAATGTATCAGATAGATGGCAAAGCAATCACGGGAGTTTAACTTAGTGTATACCAATGGTCATGCGTGAGATAGGCTTACATGAGTATGTAAATAGCCCATAGTTTTAAGTGAAATGAGTATCAAAAATACGTATCAAACGCCCGACAAAATACGAGTATAACTACCTCAGTCTTAACACGAGCCTCGTCTAATATTAGGCGAGGCAGAAATCCCTATACAGTGTCCTTAGCTAAATTTCGGTGGCCTTGGCGTCTTTAACGAAAAAATAGGGGCTTGGCTGAGTGATTTTGAAGTCCGTTTATGCGGAGCGGGTTGATAGCCCGTTATCTGGCCTAATGGAAGCCGGCCAAAATCAACGTTGCCGACGGATTCGAAAATGGCGGCAACGATCTGTAAATCATCTTCCGTTTCCATGTGTAACATGGCGTTTTTTTGTTCTTCAGAAAGGAATACCGGCAGTTTGTCTATTGCGGATTGGAGATAACGTTTGCGAAGGTCATTGTTTCGCTGTACAGCTTCCAGCATAGCATCCTGTGCCTCAATTTTTTGGTTAAGCTCCAATAAACGACCGGATAAAACCAACAACTCCCCTTCAGCGGTCTGGGCGCGGTTTACTGATTCGATCATCATGTCGCGTTCACGCATTTTTTCAAAATGGTCGGAGAGGTCAATGGCGGCGCTTTCGCTAAAACCTGAGTTAACGAATGCCAGGACAATGTGGCTTTGCCGGTCTGATGCCGATTCCGCCATCATGATTTCACGATCGAGGCTGATGTAATTGGGGGTAGTGACATAATCGAAACCGTAAAAACGGCGTACTACAGATTTCCAAGGGCTGTCTGACCCGCCAGTGACCCAACTCCAACCCCCAGCTCGTGAGCGTTCCATGCCTTTAACAATTCGGCCAGTATCCGTGTCTAATATTTCCTGAGAGTGGCTAATAATACCTGAATCGTCGATGTTAATCGCGACCGTTCTGTTGGACGGTACATTGTCCAATGCGACCGGTTTTCCATCGATCATGATAAAACTGGTTTCAGGTAGTCGTAACTCTCCTGTGCGTTTGTAATATTCTTCGCGCCGGTTATGTCCATAGAAACCGTAGAGTTCGCCTAATGCCATGCGTTCTTTAACTTCGTTGCTTTCCAGTGATGCTTTAACCGAACTGAGTACATAGTTTCTGGCATTCTGTGGGGTGTGTTTGCGAATGTTGTCAATTACCGAAAAGCGGTCAGTGACGGTCATTAAATTATTCATATCTTTTTTCCTCAAAAGTCGGCACAACAGAGGTTATTTAGTAATAAATTTGAAGAGAGTTTTAAGTTCTTCATGGCTCATGGATTCGATATCGAATTCAGCTCCGGTGAATGGGACTGATTCCATCATGTCGTTGTTCTCTTTATCGTCCTGAGTGGCCTTGAATTCTTTAATCATGGCCTGAGCGGTATCGGGATCGATTTCCATTGTGTCGGCCAAGGTGTACTGCATGAATGTGTCTGAACCACTCATTTTCGGGTTATTGAGCAGGGCATCGACCACGGTCACAACCTGCGCAGAATAGTTAGCCCGGCTATCGAGTTCGCGGTTTCGTTGCTCCTGAATGGCCGTATTCAGGGAATTAAAGGTGATCTGGTAGGGGCGGTCATTGGGCGGAAAAACCTTGCCGTATTTGAAGGCACAGTGAATATCGATGATGCGATAAATCGCTTCCGCGCAACCGTGGCGTATCCAATCACTGCGTTCAGCCGCACTGCTTGATGTCTGTTGCCATCCGCCTTCACCAAGGCCCCCGCTCATTTGATCTGCCCATCCCAGCATCGTGGCATCGATACCCAGTGACGCGGCCAGCTGGCGTAAATGAAACATCACATCTTCGATCCCTGTAATGTCGGCAGGGATAGTTTGGGTATCAATCACAATGCCGCCTTTCCCGTCACTCATGACCGGGATCACATGGTTCATCACGGTGGGAAGGGCGTTTCCGTTCATCATGCGGCGCTGGATTTCGACCGCATTCCGCTTTAATCCCTGTGTCACCGAGCGTGTGTAGCTGGCGGCTTGCACGGGATCGAGTGTGTTTGTTGTCAGGGCAACGAGGCGGTCAATTTTGGCCGCGTTATTTCGGGTGGCTTTGAGCGCCTTCAGTGCATCACACAGGTTGACGAATGCCTCATAAGAATGTTCAAGAAAGCTGGCACCGTAATTTTGGGTTTCTCGTAATGGTGATGCGTCGATGGAAGAGAGCAGGCTAAACCCGTTACTGCCATACATCATTGGCCGATTGTCATAACTGGGCACCCATATTGGTAGTCTCATGGTGATGAGATCCCACGGTTGCGCCATGACACGCTGATAGGTTTCAGGGTGCAGTAAAAAATCGCCGGTGAATCCCGCCAGTTGACCACCGCGCACAAACTCCTGAACAAAATGGGGCAGGGTATGATAGTCACTTTCCAGTGCTATGATGCCTTTCCCTTTTTCCGCATATGGCCGGATGTATGATGTACCGAACACCGTCATGATGCGGGCCCAATTGGGCAGGTTTGCGTTGATTAATTTACCCAGATCGCCTTGCAGTTCTTTACAGCGTTGACTGAGTTCATTATCCGCAGTGTCTTTGGGCTCAATGGTGATGATGGAACGGGATTTTTTGTCCATGCTTAACGCATTGGAAATGTGGATATTCAGTGCGGCGGCAACGGTGGGGGATTTCGCCATCATGCTTAAAATGGCGTATTTCGATAACCGTTCTTCAGGAAGCTGAGTACTGGCATGAATTTCATCGCCGGTGGAGGTAAACACATCTGAATCATCATTTTTATATAGCGCGATCCCCGAACGGGAAACGATCGCCCCGTTACTGCCTGCTATAGGCACGCCGTGCAAGTCATCACGTTCAGCATGAGCGGGCAGTAACTTGCGCAGAATGTCTATTGGCGACCACGACGTTTTGGATTTCACGGTTATTCCCCGCCAGTCATAAATTAAAGGTTTATTAGAATTGGCGATTCTAGTAAACCTTTATTTAGAGACGTGAACATTGGGCGATAAATTAACCTCGACAAAAAGTGATCCTTCGTTGTTTTTAGGTGTGACCAGCATTGCTGAACTGATTAGGGTTATCCGTTCCGCCTCATTAACAAGATCACCGGCCAGCTTTGGCATTACAAAATCAGCGGGGGTCAGTATTGAAAGAAAGAGAAAACAAGCCAATGCTGAAGCGATTGCTTTGCTTGATTCACTCCCGCCTGATTTTGATGGATATACACTAACGGACGAACAGCGCCAGATCTTGGCAGGTTATACCGGATTGGGGGGGATTGGCGGTTCTGAATATGAATACTACACCCCCCAGCATGTCGCCGCTGGCATGTGGGAAATGATGAAAGCCTATGGTGCTGATACCGGCAATATGCTGGAGCCTTCAGCGGCCACCGGCGTATTTCAGGAAACAAAACCCAAAGGCGTTATCTGTACTTCAACCGAAATCAGTGAAATATCAGGCCGGATTAATCAGTTGCTGCACCCTGAAGATCAGGTTTCCATCTCCCCGTTTGAAAAGCTCGCCTCCAATACTCCTGATGATTACTTTGATAGCTGTCTGGGTAATGTGCCCTTTGGTGCCAGTCGTGGCGGTTTTGCCCATTTAGACCCGGAGTATTCAGACGTTAAAAACGTGGGGGTGTATTTTGTTCTCCGTATTTTAGACAAAATTAAGCCGAACGGATTGGCCTGCATTGTGGTTCCCTATGGCATGACCAGTGGAAAAACCTACACCAAGTTACGTGAACAGGTTTCACGTAAGGCGGAGTTTTTAGGGGCACATCGTCTACCGTCAGGCACGTTTGAAGAGAACGGCACGGCAACCGCCGTGGATATCTGGGTACTCAGAAAGCATCCGGTCGATCTGGCCGAAAAAATCCTGATGGCCGATGAACCCGCGTTGAAATCCGCGAATGTGCTGTGGGAGACGTACCTTGCCGGGAAATGGTTTGAGCGGGAAGGCCGAAAATTTCAGCACGGTGAGTCCAGCATAGAAGGTGCAGGCAAATTTAAACGGCTGGTGGTGAAGAATGATCAGATAACAGCGGGTGAGATGAAGCGTAACCTTGCGCATAAGTTTGAATCCCGCATTGATTGGGCCGCGCTCAACCTGATAGAACCGGATGTTGCACCGATGGCAGAGGGCGAAAAGCGGTTTATCAATGGTCGCTGGTATCAGATGGAATCCGGCCGCCTGGTGTATGATGCCGGGGCAAAGGCCACGAAACTCGATCCAACGCGTTACGGCGTCACAACGTATGAAGAGCTATCGGAGCGCTTATCTACGTCTGAAGGGTTATTGAGTCTCACTTTTGAGCAGATTTCTGCCATTGCAAGTAATTATCCCGAAACACTCCCCGCCGAATACCGTTCAATCATCACGTTTGCCCGGATGCAACCGCCGTCGGTACGTGAAAAAGCCTATCGCGGCTCCGTCATTGGCAAACGTATCGCGGTGATGCAGGATCTGATGGCCTCCGGTGCGGCGGGCGAAAAGCTGGAAACGCGGCGCGCTGAGGTCGAACAGCTGATTACCCAAGAGGTGGCGCGGGGCGCGAACCCCCATCATGGACGGCGTGTCAATGTGTCCGGCAGCGGGGCGGCGGACTGGTTAAAGTTCAAGGCGAGTGTGACCCAAGACGGGCAGTTGTCGGATCTGATACAAGGCACGTTAGATATTGGTGTGCAGGACGCTCACGACAGCACCGATCCGGAAGCGGTCATTCGCCACCTCTTCAGTCAAATCGATTTAGACCCGGTTACGCTGGCGGCATTTCGCGCCCATTATACCGGAGAATTACCGGCTGATGATGAAGCGTTGCTGGCATGGCTCGCCGACAAAGAAGGCGTTGCCATTTCCGCTGACGGTAACGTGTTGCCGATGGACAGAGCCACCAGCGGCGATATTGGTTTAATGAACAGCCAGATTCTGGCCGTTTTACCTTACACCCGTGAAGGGGCGGTGAAAGAAAACTATCTGCGCCAGCTGGTGGAAATTAAGAACAAACGTAAATGGACGGAAGTCGATAACATCACTTTCTCCCTGAACTCGCGTTGGATGGATCGCCGTCTGATGCTGGAGTTTTTAAACGAGCAAGGTTATGACGCCCTGAAATACATTGAGAAAGTCGAGGTAGAGGAAGGCCAGCTTGTCTCTGATCTGAGTTATCGTGGTAAGCATGGGGTTTTTGTCGGCTACAGACACAAAACCGTCATGACCAAAGACAAGGACACGGGGCAGACGATCCCTCAGTATAAACGCGTCAGAGGCAAAGACGGGTTTGCCGATCAGCTTGAAAATTACCTCAATGGTATTAAGCCACGCGGCCAGAACGAGGCCGTGTATCTGGAACGGATCAAACGCTTAGAAGAGGATTTCAACGTCTGGCTCCGCCAGCATGATGAGATAGACGGTCTTGTGCAGCAATATAACGATGCCTTCAATGCGTATATTCCGTATGAGCATTCCGCCGCCAGCCTGAATCTCAGTGGGATTTCTGGAAAACGCACCCCATTCGGTTATCAGAATACCGAAGTCAGACGACTTTCCGAAGATGGCCGGGGCATACTGGGCTTTGGCACGGGACTGGGGAAAACCACCACCGGAATGGCCCTGGAAGCCTACAATTTTGAAAATGGCCGCAGCAAACGCACCCCGATTGTGGTGCCGAAAGCGGTATTGGAAAACTGGTATCACGAAGCCCAGTCGTTCTACAGCAAAGAGGCGCTGAAAAGTTTTCTGTTTGTCGGTCTGGATGAGGTGCTTGATGATGAAGGCCATCATCGTCAGGTGCCGGTACTGGATGAGAACGGCCAGCCGAAATTGGATAAGAACACGGGAGAACCGCTGTATCGTAATGCGATTAAAATTGCCAGCAGCGCCACGATTAAAGAGCGGATGAACCTGATCCCGCAATCCAACTACCGTGCGGTGGTCATGACCAAAGAGCAGTATGCGGCTATTCCGCTGCGGGAAGAGACGATCACGGACAATGCCTATGATTTTCTGTTTGCTCAAGCTGAAGCGGGTCGCGTCAATCTGGACGGCCAAAAACACAAGGATGCGCAAAAGAAAAACCGCATCCTGGCCGATGGCAGTAACACCGGCAGTCAGAAACAGCAGGATTTCCCTTATTTTGAAGATATGGGCTTTGATAACGCGATTATTGATGAGGGTCATAACTACCGTAACAGTTATGCCGCCGGGCGTGAGGCGTCCATGCTGGCCTATTTGCCGACATCGGCCATGGCAAAGTCAGCCCGTGATATGGCCGTCAAAAACGCCTATCTGATGAAAAATAACAATGGTCGTGGGGCCGTGATGCTGACCGCGACGCCGTTGGTTAACAGCCCGATTGATGCGTTCAATATGCTGTCGCATGTCATTCCGATGGCGGAATGGCAACGCATGGGGATCTACACGCCGGATGACTTCGTGAAGGTGTTCGGGATGACCGAATCCGTGCAGGTGCAAAAGATATCGGGTGAGATTGAAACGAAACTAGGCTTGGTCGGGTTCCAGAATCTGGACGGGTTACGCGGCCTGTTTCATCGCTGGGCGACCTTAAAAGAGGCAAAGGACGTTTCCAATGAAGTCGCTATCCCCGATGTGGTGCCTCAGACTGAATCGGTGCCCATGACGGCATATCAGCAGGCGGTTTATGAAGAACTGCGCCTGCGGGCGGACGCCTTATCAAAAAGCAAAGAAGAAAAAGAACGGGATGCGAGATACGACGGGTACGAAGAAAAGCCTGAAGATTCTATTTTTGCGATTATCCGGGATATGGACCGGGTGTGTACCGATCCGGATTTGTATAATCGCACAATCACCTTCCGTTTTGATAAATCGCATCTGAACGCCGTGAACGCATTACGGGATGATTTGCCCCTCAGTGTCACGGATACGGATGATGACGATGACGAAACGGTCACCGCCAGCGCAGAGGCGCTTGTGCGGGAAGAGGGGAAATTTGTTGCTCTGGTCGTCTCTGAACTCTATGAAAAGGAAGTCATTCAACGTTTGGGTATGTTTGGGTTGAGCGAAGATGATATTACACATCCCATTCCGCCAAAATACTCCAAATTAATTGCCAACCTGAAAAAAAGTATGGTAGGGGGCGGTAAGCAAATCATCTTTTCGGATGAAAAAACCCAGCATGAAAAATTGCGCCGCATTATCGCCCAGGCGTTGGGCATGAAACGGGAGGACATCGGTATTCTGAACGCCACGACGGTAGCGCAGGCAGCCAAATCCAATACGAAGAAGCTGAAGAAAGTCAAACGCCCGGCAGAGCCGAAAGAAGACGCGACACCCGACCAGCTGAATAAATATTATGAGCAGAAAGCCGCTTTTGATGAGTATGTGGCCGCGCAGAACGACGTGTCACTGGGCGGGTTAGAAAAGATCGCCGCCGATTACAATGAAGGCCGAACGCCGATCATCATTTGTAATAAGAAGGCAGAAGTGGGAATTAACCTGCATATCGGCACCACCGCAATGCACCACTTAACATTGCCCTGGACACCGGCCTCACTGAATCAGCGCAACGGACGCGGGGCGCGCGTGGGTTCCAGTAGTGCCAGCGTTAAGGCGTATTATTATTGTGGGCAAGGGTCATTTGATGAGTTTCGCCTTGACACGCTGAAACGCAAAGCCAACTGGATCAAAGATATTCTGACGTCGGATGAGGCAATTATGGCGAATGCCGATGCCAATAATGCGGAGGAAATGCGTTTACTGTTAGCCGCCGATCCGGAAGAGCGTGAACGGGTGCGCCGTGAGCAGATCGAAAAAGCGGAAACATTGGCAAAGGCCAAAGCCAAACAGCGGGCGGAAATTGACCTGACTAATTATCTGAAGGCGAAACACGCCAGTAAGGGCGATTCGCAGTCAGTGGAAGATACCATCAAGGATTATCAGGCAAAAATTGACGATAACAAAGCCCGTCTGGAAGACGGACACGCGAAGTCGCCAGACGCGCAAAAAATGTTGCGGGAACAGATTGCAAAGTATACGGATGCGATCACCAAACAGGAGCGTTTGCTGGTGCGTATGCGTCAGTCTGAAAACTTAATCAAACGCTTACGCCCGGAGATTAAACACGCGATTGACGCCGGTTATCTGGATGTGGAACCGGATATTTTAGAGCACGCCGCCGAGTATTATGTGGACAAAGATAAGCGATTGTTGCGTACGGGTCGGGTTTATTACTGTCGGATGCCCTATCGTGAGGGGTCTTATTACTTCGACCAGTTTTTGGTCAGGGTGAAGGCCATCAATATTGATACCGGTATCGCCACGGTCGATCAATTGTGGTGTGATGATAAGAATGGTCAACTCAGAAATGCGGCGGCTACGCTTGTTACGTCTTTAGAGGCGGAAGCTGACTTTTCTGACAGTGAGCTGGTGCTGAAAACGTGGATGTTTGGCGGGGTTAGTATTAGCGATGTCGCCTCACGTCTTAACCGACAGCAATTTTATGCTTACCTCAAATCTGGCGATCTGGTATTGAAAGATTATGATGTGTTTTACAGAACAGAGGGGAGCTTTGACACCCATAAATTGAATGGAATGCTTTCAAACTGGTTGAGAGAGAATGCGGATAATATTGTTTATCCCGACGCCAACGATGAGGTACTGAAATCGAAAGTGGCAGAGCATTACCGAGGGAGTTCCTATCGTGCTTCGTCTATTGGATTCCTAATCGCCTTGTTTGGCACGGATTATAGAACGGCCATCGACAGCTACGGTGAAACGGCCAGCCCGTCATTGATTACTGAACTGGTTGCTGAATACATATCGGATAAGTTAAGCAACTACGGCAGTGAGTCAGAGAATATGTCTGGCTCTGGGTCGGCACAATTACGGCATTTTTTGGAAACCGGACAGTATGATGCCAGTCATTTTATTAAGAATGCTTTTGGTTATCGGACGTTTTCTGTCCCCAGCCAGTACCGGAATACGGTTGATTTTGACAGGGAGTTTGCTGAACAATGTCAGGTGATTGTGGCTCGTCTCAACGATGCCGTCGCCAAGCAGGGTAAAGCGGCAGCCCATAAAGAATATCGGGTGTTTAAATCGTCCCTGAACTCCAGTCTGGCTTCGGTTGTCGAACGAGTGCAGGCATTCCCAACTTCGAATTTCCGGTCTTTCCAAGACAATTATTTTGAAAATACAGCTGGATACGATAAGAATTTCGCTACTCTTTTTGCCGATGCTGTTGCTTTGGGCATTATTGAAGAACACGACATTACCGAATCGCATTTCTTGAACGTTCAGCGGCATGATGGATTGTTTTCGGAGATTAATCAGGGTTATAAGAAATTACGTTATGGCGTCGGACGCTGGGATGAAATCAAGCTAAAAGCGGGCCTGATTTCTCAGGAGGAGGTGGATAAAGCCAACGCCGAAAAAGCCCAGATAGAACAAGAAACCCAAAAAATGCGGATCGCTCAGTTGGAAAATAATATTATTGTAAAAACCAACATCACCGCTATTCGTGGCGGTAAAGGGGCTAACCGTTATGACTATGCACCCGATGGCTGTTACTGCTTTAACGATATCAGGGGCAAAGATGGTGCGCTGTTTGAGGCAAAAGACGAACTGAAAGTGGATTTCAGCGCCACCTATTATAATGGCCGTAATCCGAGCGATGAGTTGGCCGGTAGCTGGTGGCTTATCTCGAAAGAACATCCGCTGGATAAAATTTTAGCTGTTATTCAAAGACATGAATAATTAATCTTGGAGTTGCGCCCTGTTTGGGGCGCATTTAAATCGATGACGACATTAATTGACACTATTCAGCCTCCAGAAGCTCACTTGGAGTCTATACTCGCTGAAGCTATCGGAACAAAGCCAGAAAAAGCGTATGTGGAATTCTACATCACGAATCTGATTACCCGACTGAAAACCGAGCCGAGATTGTACCGTTCTTTTGGTGCATGGTGGCCGAGCGTGAAATCACTGATTGTTGAGCAAGGAGAGAGGGCTTTTGGTGTCCTTGTTGATGCGGATGTTGCCGCTATTTACACCATGAGCCGTCCGGCGTTGATCGTGGTGGCCGCGCACCTTTATTCAAATGAGCGATTTGAGAATGGCTTGGTTTATTCCGCTGACCATACCTTTGACATTCATGATGCGTCTGATGACACTGAACCTTATCTGTGGTTCAGCAACGATGAAGAGATGGAAACGCGTATCCAACTGAGGGGGGCATTGTGAACGGCACTAAAAAGTACTACAAACTTGGGGAACTGACGGACCTTGCTGCGAAGCGAGGGTATATGCTGAAGTTTAATTCCGCCCGTCAAGTATTCGAACTCAAGGATAAGGAACATCATAATAATTGGTGCTGGATCGTTCGACCTTCTAATGGGGTTAGAGTTGGACAGGTAAGGGAATGCTGGATGTCCGAATGGGATGAGATTATTGATTTCAATATCGACCGTTTAAAGAAGAATGCTGAAAATTTCAGCGCTATGATTTAATTGAAATATTTCTATATTCTCATTGAAGTTTAAAAAAAAATGTTTAGAATTTACCTTCAAAGTTAGAAAAAAAGCATTTAGAATTTACCTTGAAGTGTTGGTTTTAAATCCACTCAAAAACCCGCCATCAGGCGGGTCATGAGCGATAGGTTGTTATCATGTAAAACAATCTCTTTGAAATTTTAAGTTGTTGAATAATACCGCTTGATTTGCGGTTTTTTTTTGGTTTGGCGATTGATTATGCAGAACATGGAGTGTGATCCCCTCGATAAAATCCACGACTTCTGTCCTTTTCGGCTGGTATGTCACCTCACCGTTAAAAAGTAAGAAACTGATTAGAATTGAAATAATGTTGTTGGAGTGAGAATGCTGAGAGCTTCCGAAGAATGGTATAGCGATTACTGCGAAAGGACGAAGAAGAAAGGGCAACTCACTAAGGGTAAAAGGTCCGTCACCAATAACGCCCCTGTAAGTTGGGACAAGCCCAATAACAAAGCGCGTTCCCCTCATGCTGTCGCTTTGGAAAAGTTAGCTAAGAATCCTGAGTTGCTGAAAGGCAATCATGAACATTACGCTCAGGTTCGCTTTTTTTATTATTGCGAGGTGAATGCTCCCGACATTTACAAATGCCTGCATTCGACGCCTAACGGCGGGCTACGCCACAAAAAAACAGGCGAACACCTTAGAGCAGAAGGACAAAGAAAAGGGTATCCCGATGTTTCGTTAGATACTGCTAAGGGGGATTACCACGGTATGCGCCTTGAATTTAAACATGGGGCCAATAAACCGTCTGAAGTGCAAAAACAATGGTTGAATACGTTATCTGAGGGGGGATTTTACTGTGTTGTTGTCTATGATGAGCACGAGGCAATAGAGGCGGTGACGCAATACTGGTGCCTGGAATCTGGGGCATCATTTACCGCCCATAAAAATGATCATTTGTGGAAGGAGTAACCGATGAAATTCAATAAAGAACTATTTTATATATGGTTATTGGATAAACCTTCCATCAAGCGCGATTCAACTAAGTGGAAAGTGGCTTACTATATGGTCTGCCTTCTTGAGTTATATATTGAAAATGAAGGGAAAAAGGTAACGGCTATCAGTTTATATAAGCGTGCAAATAGCAATAAAGCCGACCTTCATTACGCTGTAGGTGGGATAAAAAATTTGTGGAAGATGATCCACAGGGCAACGTCTGATTATGCGCATTATCTCTCTGAGGAACAAAAATTAATCATCAACAATATTTTTGCGGATAAATTACAGGCTAAATCAGAGAAAAGTGATGCTGCAAACAGCGCTGATGTCTCTGATATCCGATTGATGGATTACCCTTCAGCGTTGAGCCTCATGATCCAGCGTGATTACAGTATCTATCGTATGAATTGGGCGGGTGGGCGTGTGAGATTGCACTGTGATAAGCGAAAAAGAAATGAACGGGCTGAGTTTTTATTTATAGCGCCTGATGGCATTTCCATTCCTTGGAATCCTTCGGTTCAGGATCAGCTGGCTGAAAATTGGGCGGTATACCGTGCATAACAGGAAGGTGTATTTTGAGTATGGCGTGGAGGCAGGCGCTGATCTCCTGCATGACGTCGTATCGATTTACGGGCTGATGGCGTCTCACCGCCGTTTTTAGCCAAACAGCCTTGGCATTCTCCACAAAAATGAGATATTCGGGAAAGGCCACCTTCTTGTCCTATTGTAACTTTAGGATCTTACTCTAAAAATGGCAAAGAAATTCTATTACTTCAATGTCTCATTCAGTCAATCAGGACTGGAGACACAATCGGTGATCGTAAAACATGCGACACCAAGGATGACACATCTTAGGCTACTGGAAGCGCAAACGAGTTTAGGTATCCGCGTTAACTCAGCGACTATTGGTGTGAGTTTTTTGGGCAAAATGACAGAAAAACAATGGAGTGAAGAGATATGACCAGGGATGAGCGTTCAGCCATTAATCAAGGAAGTGCATCGCAGTTACCAACACCAGAAACGAGCACATAAAAATAAAAAAGTGTTTAGAATTTTATTCTCTAATATCAAGTGTGCCAATCTGCCAGATTTGTTGAAAAGAGGAAAATAGGAGAATAGGAGAATAATGGACGCATCCCAACCACTTAACCTTTGGCACTGTGCTGGAATTGGGGTTTTGCGCCCATTTCCTCGATAAGTTCATCTGAAATTTATAACAATGTGTATCAGTGGTTCTAAGCCGGAACCGCCGAAAATTCCGTCAGACTAAATTTCTTTTATAATTTAGGAAGTTCGAAAAATTTATCAGTCGATTGCTTCTTTTCAAGTCTTTTTTGATGCCATTCTTTAAAGTCTTTTTTACGCTCCGCTACCTTGACATCAGCGACCGCAAAAACTTTATATTTACCTTGTTTTTTCGGTTGACCTAGCCATTGCCTAATCGCCCAATCCGTCCAAAGCCTTGTCTCTTTGAGACGCGTTACTGTGATCCACGTCTTTGACCACTGTTTGAACCGTTCAAGCCGTTTCTGGCAATTCCTCTCTCTCATATCCCTAAGCCAGTCTGGATCAACGACAAACTTTCTATAACCCACGAAATAACCAGGTACCTTCCCCATAACTACACCTCTTTTCGTTTCCGAGTGCGCTGGTGTGTATTAATTAACTTAAGATATCATATATCCGTATCAAAAATCGAAATTGAGACTATTGAGTTTCAAAATTAAAAACGGGTTATAACAGCCCGTATTTATTAATGATTTGAAGTAGCCTGCAACGTATCATCATGTTCACCATATAAAACGATCCCTTGGTCTTCTAGCTGACGCCGGTCATAAGCACCCTGGAGATGTAACCAGAACTCAGAACTAAGGTGTACTTCCCAGTGCGGCGACGATACGAACTGCCAAAAGAAATTCTTATATTTTAAAATTAATAATAAATTTATCAAAAAATAATTTCCATACTTGCTTTTATAATTTTTATTTATTGATTTTAAAATTAGAGTTGCTGTAAATTTTTTTCCCCTTTCATAAAGGGATTAATTTTATCTTGAAAATAAATAAGTTAAGGATATAGAGATGTCATATAATTTAATTGCATATTATGAAAATGGTATTCCATATACTGCGGATGGAAAGAGAATTCTTAAAATTATCCCGGCGACAATCAGCGGGAGAGACGTTTTAAACAGATTGAAATCTAGTTTTATGCCATCTACTCCTAACATTTTTCCTGGTATTGGGTATGGTTCCTATGCGAAGCCGCGTGAAACTCTAACGGATGGTGCCCTTTACACACCAGGTGGAGGAATTAGCGCTCATGATATGGCTAAACTTTGGCAAGCTAATGGAAAGGAGGGAATATGTCCAGTTTGTTCAAGAAAACAGTGTCCTTTTATAGAAAAGGAAATAAATAAGGCATTGGGACTACTGGACAAATATCGTAATAAGCCTAATGGTGAGACATTCGCGCTAATGAGGAGTGATTACCATTTTACTCAACCATTATTAAATATCAAAAATATGTTTAACTCTACAGCGCCTGTTGTGATGAGCCATTTATCTATGCTTGAAGGTAAGCGGTTTTATTCAACCATGGATAATCTAAAAGGGCTTTTTGAAGATAGATATTTACTAGATAACAGAATAGGTTCATTTAAGAGCTTATCATCTAATGCTCAAACCACATTACAAATATTTGCTTATGGAAATGAATCCAGGAAATCAAAATATGATAACTTTTACCACCATATGGGTAGTGTGGAAGGTACTGGAAGGAGTACCCAATGGGGTAAAAGGGATTTTAATTCAGCCATTAAAGAATTATATAACAATATGGCTCCAACATTAAAAAATATTTTCGTACTAGATGAACTTGTCAAAGAGTTCGATAAATTTGGTCAAATGAGTACATATGTAAAAAATATTGGTAAGTTAACTACAGATTTTCTTAAAAGTGACTTTAGCAATAGCGACCATAAAGATCTTGTTAAAAACCAATATGATTTTTTCTCGGGAAAGAAAACTAATTTGCAGCGAGACATACAACAATACATGTTTGCCGTTAGTAACCTAGACAAGGTCTTCAATATAGGGGGGATTTCTCAAGGCAGTACGAATATGACAACTAGCGCACTGCGTTTTTCAACGCAGGGATCGCGTGAGACAAACCCTTACGGAGTACTTCAGGACAATGATCGCAGGGAGGGTAGCCAGGTTAATGCCTTTCGACATACACTATGGCAATCTGCAATTACCGCTAAATACGGTAAGGAAATAGCCTCTCGTGTGGCTGATGCACATGAACGATATGACACGTTAGATTTGAGTGTTCGCCATTTCAAAACGTCCGCAGATGCTGATGAAACGATTGATATGCTGAATAACCGAACAGGTCGCCAAATTGGAATGGCAAACGCCAATACGTCAATGAAAGAGCAGGCTAAAGCAATATTAAACCATTTTCATAAAGAAGGTCTCTACGTTGCCAAAGAGAATGCCTCTGGATTTTCAGTGGTGAAAGAGAAAATTTCAGATGAACAATTTTCTTATATGAAGAGTCAATTTGATAGAGGTGATAATGAAGGTTTTTCACCCGAACAGTTAGCAGCTGGGAAGCGAAAAGAACCCATTGTCGATTATCAATGATAACGACTTAAAAATAATGTAAATTTAAGCTCGGCTTTTTCGGTTGTCATGGATATGCAATTAAGCGCGATACTACCGCCGACAAAAAGCCGACTTTTTTATATGAATGGGCAACGTAGAGAGAGGCGATGATGATAGTTTTTAACCCAGACGGTTATTTGCTAGGGCGAAAAAGTCAATTAGTTACTTTGTTTATTATGTTTTTCTCTGTGTTTTATTTGTCCAGTTGCAGGGAGGTTAATATAGCTGAAGGTATATTTGATTATACTGATAAATATTGTCATGTTAATGATGAATGTATTGTCAATATGAAAAGCATCACACCATTTGAGTGGGATTACATGTATGTAATAGATAATGGATTTGAACGTAAAGCTGTTGAAAGTTTCATCAACTTAAAAATTGATGGGGATTTAGATATATTTTCAAAAATCATCTTTGTTAAAGACAACAAACTTGTTTATCTTGAGCATTATATTGATATTTCGGGTTCCGAAAAAACATTAGTATTAAATTTTGATGTTAGAAAAAAGGAAAAAAAATATATTAAGTATTACGTCATATCAAAAGATAATGCAAACGTTTTGATGAAAAAGGAAAAAGTGCCTGATAATAGAGCTTATTATTGGTTTTCATATGCGAATGAAAATCAAGTGGCGAGGGTGGATTAGATAAATCGGGTTCTGTGGAAGAACCCGTAAATAACCCGAATTCGTTTAAGCCGTCACAGGGGAAACGATTTGTATTAAGAGAGATAAAAATATTTAATAACTCATTTGGGTATGTGATTTGGGACGTTAGAATGACAATCGAATATGCAGTAGTAGGCAAAAATAATTTTGATGACCTGACAGATCGATACGCTCTGAAAAATGATAAGCCGGATGTCCTGTCCCCTAAGCATCTAGCTGAGATGTGCGCTAAAGATTATAATGATAATCATGAGGGATGGGGAGCTTACTGGCCGATTGATATCGTGGTATTTACTGAGGGGAAATCTCTCGGTGTATTCAGGGTCGTGCAAGAATATAACCCAACATTTACAGCGTCATATCAGAAGAGCTAAAAGAATGAGTATCAACTACCTGCAACCAGAGGATTTGGCGGCATTACGGCGTTTTAAAGCGACGTCGGATGATGGAGAAGGGTACGATGTTTCCCGTGAAATTATGCACAGATTAGCGGAACTGGGCGTTGTTTGTTATCACCGGCATGGTATTTATAGCATTACATGGTTTGGCATGTATGTATTGGATCAAGCTAATAACGATCTGTGTCCACCGTTCCGAACTGAATCAGACCGTATTCGTGAATTAAATAATCGATTAAATATTCTTGGATTCTAATGTGTATAGGTGAATTGTGTTTCGCATTGATAGTGCCGTGTTAATAGCACCGGTCATCCGTGCTTGTTCCACCAGCGCATTGTCGATGAGATTATTTGTTGGCAATATCAGTCCACGGCCATAATGGACAGTGACTGTCTATACGTAGAATGGGTGTTGGGACATCACCCGCTCCGTAATTCCCTATTTGTAATCCTTTTTATCCAAAACATAAAAATAGTAGGAGTCCTCATCAATGACTTGCTTTTCTTGATTTCTTAATTTCACCTTTATTTCATAGATGCCGGGTTCAGGGAACTCTATCTGGTCAAATACGGCACTAAAAATAGCAGTAACTTGATCCTCCGGTAATCTGATGTTTTCAACAGTGAATTCTTCTCCTTCATCACCATAAGGATTTTCCTGAAATTTTACACAACTCTCTCCATTATGGAGAATATCTATAAATAATCGATAAGATTTTCTCTTATTCAGTCCCACTAGACTCACTATCACAGATAAGCGTTGAGTGTCTGGAAAGCTGCTTACTACTTTTGTGATTATTGGTGCCAGTAAATCAGGTTCTACGTTCTGATTTGATTCACGAGTGCAAAATGCTGTCGCTATTTTCTCTGTAATTCCCATAACACCACCTTAAATTTACATTTAAACACTGAATAAATAACCCTTGTTAGGGGTTATTTTATATTCAATTTCAGAAGGTGTCGTGAAATAAAAAAAAAGGCCATCATTTAGACGGCCGAATGTGTGAGACTTATCTTTTAAAAGAATTATTGTTAACTACGCCGTGATTATTGTGTGGTTATTATTGGATTTCAATGCGTACAGAAATTGAAATACTGTATCCATTGAATTAGTGTTTCGAATTGACAGTGCTGTGTTAATGGCTCCAGTCATCCGTGCTTGCTCCACCAGCTCATTGTCGATGAGCTGGTTTTTTTCGAGCCATTCAGCAATATCCGCCCATGACCATAACGGGCGACTGCTATCTACGCGTAGAATTGGTGTCGGAAAATCACCGGCTCCACGGCTCCCCTTACTGTATCGAGATAACGCCGCTTTGGTGGTTCCTGCCAGTTCAGCAGCATCACTTAAACTGACTACATCACCAATATCTACAGATAAACAAGTTAATCCAGAAACTGACTCAATATCAGAGATGGCAGATGACACTGATTTGGCGTAATTTTCGCCGTTGCGTGTAAAATTAACGTACAATGTACCGTTGTATGCAGCGGGGTGGGCGTCGCTGCATCCTGCTTCATACAAAGCGTCTGAGATATCAAACAAATCATCGTCAGTAGTGATTTTCTTTCCACCCACCACGATGCTAAAACTGTATTTTCTCATATCCTTTTTCCTATCATTAGATGTGAGACTGATATAAAAAAGGCCGCCGATTGACGGCCTTGATATTATTTGCATTTATCCACTAATGAGATTATATCTTTTGCGTGGTCTTGGGGGCTATCCGGTGTTCCCCACACTGATTTTTGGTGGCACTTATCTTCACGTCCACATCGCAAAACTCCTACAGCATGGCCTTTTCCTTTCCGTTTGATGTAAGCCCAGCCTTGAGACACGGCATATGCAATTGCCGCATTGATCTCCTTATTTTTATGATACGCGATAGATAACACTCCTTTTAAATTAAGTCTCACTTTGTTAAAGAACGTAACCGGCCAAAGTCGCCAGCCAACGGTAACAATAGTAACCATTTATAGATTATTTGTCAACAATCATTACCGATCTTCAAGTTTATACTGATTGACTAGCCACGCATTAATGACCCGCAATCTTCTTGTAATATAAAAATCGATACGGTTATACCGTGCGCCGTTTAACACCCGTAGAGTGCGAGCGGTTGCAAGGTTTCCCCGATAATCACACCCAAATTCCGTGGAATGGTAAGGCAACGGCTGACTGCCCCGATGGTCATCGTTACCGGGCAATCGGTAATTCAATGGCCGTACCTGTGATGGCATGGATTGGGAAACGAATTTTAATGGGGCATTCGAAATACTTATAATAATATAAGTGTTATATTGACAATATAAGCCATAAGGCTTATATTACACCTATCCTGAAAACGGAGATGCTCTTTAAAAATAGGGGAAATGATGGTCAAAGTGGTTTGGTCTAAAGCGGCAACCAAACAGCTAGTCAGGATCGACACGCGATACCAGAAAGCAATCAAAAATAAAGTGGGTTTGCTTACGGGTTTTCCGCTGGTGGATTTGGATATCAAAAAATTAACGGGAACGGAAACTCAATACAGATTGAGAGTAGGTGACTACCGAATTCTGTTTGAGCTTTCAGGTAAAGAGCCGAAGATTTTGGAAGTGCAGGAAGTTAAGCGGAGACAAACAAAGACATATTGACTGGCACGGCGGGGAATACCCGCCTGCTTTTTCCTCTATTCGCGTTATGGCCAATACAATATCGGAGATAATATGGCTGGTATCCAGTTTATTACAGATGAGAACGGCAACAAGCAGGCTGTAGTACTTCCTATTGCGGAGTATGAACGCTTGCTTGCAGCGCTGGATCGTGATGAAGATTACGTCAGTATCCCTTACCCCAAGGGGGCTAATGATGATGAAACCATTCCCCATGACGTCATTAGTATTATGGTTGATGAAGATGTGACACTTCATGCAGCATGGCGTATATATCGACGTTTATCACAGACAGAGGTGGCCGAGAGGCTGGGAATTACACAAGCCGCCGTCTCTCAATTTGAAAGAGCAGAACGTCCACGCCAAGCTACGCTGGAAAAATTGGCGGCGTTTTATGCGTGTAGACCGACACAATTAATCTTGGATTAAGATTAATCACAGAGGCCGCTTAATGCGGCCTTTTCTTATTAGTCTATATAACCACTGCCTATTTTATTATTAACTTATTGTAATTGAAGGTATTTTCTTCTTCTTTTCTGCTTTTTATGTAATATAAAAAATCATTTAGAATTTCCTTGGAAAAGAGCGTGAAAGAAAAAATCTCCAATATCCATTTGGCAGATGTGCTTCTGAGAGAAAACCGCCCTCTGACCGCCAAAGAGGTCATGGATGCCATTCGCCGCTATTACCCCCATGTCAAAATAGACAAGGATTTTGTCTACGCACGACTTAACGTGTTTTGTTCGTCCAAAAACATTGTTTGCCTCATGGATACCCGTGTTCGGCCAAGAAAATATGAAATGAAATACATTACACAGGCCCACTTTAAGCCGCGCCATGGCATATCCATTGATTTCTCAAAAACAGTGATTCCCGCTGGTGGGCTGAAGGGCGATGAAAACAAGGCTGCATTACAGAATGCAGCCTTACGTAAGATTTGGGATGACATGATCCGAAAAAGAATGATAGATCCTATTTCTTAGTCACGTTTCCTCTGAGTGCTGACATTGCTGATAGCGTTGAAGGCGGCGGTTGTTTATTGGTTGAACGTTCAATTAACGTCGCTGAACCATCCTCTCGTTTCTCGTGTTTGATTATGCTGGTGGTATTCTCAGACGGAGCCCCTGTGCCGTTATTCGCTGGTTCTTCCGGTTGAATTATCGCTTTTGCTGTTGCGGGTGGTGTTTCAATTTCCACGGTTGTCATGTCTGGCTCAACGGGAGTGGTGGGGGTTTCTTCCATATTACTTAACGCCAGCACCCGCATGACCATCTGCTTACGTGTGTTTTGATCAGCAGCGAAAAATGCTTCTGTATCGAGCAGTGACAGCAGGGGCGCTAACCCCGCTTTCTCGATAATGTAGCCGCAACGAATCGCGCTCATCATCATTTTCCGTTTGCTGTGATGACCGGTCAGGCTTTGATAATCTTCCCGAAACTTTGTGGTAGCAATGCCTGCTTCGTTGAGTGCTTGCGCTTTAATGGCTAATAAAGATGACATTTAAGCCCCTTTTTCTTCCAGTAGCTTAGCCTTTTCATTTTGTACCTGCCTTAATCAGCCATTCCTTAATGATTTCCTGCGCATCTCTTTTAAATGCTATATGAACACCGCGAACAATGGCATATTCAGGATGATCAGGGATATAGACAGGACATCCCCATTCTGTTGTACAATTTTTAAGGTATTCCAGTTTGCCGCCTATCAAATTGGCACCGCCACCAACCAGAATAAGCACATCAATATCACTCAGATTGCGATGAACGTTACGAATATCATTTCGAATGATTTCAGCAAATTCCTCTGCCGCCTGTTGGACGATCTCATCAATTTTAATGCGTTTGTCTGCGGCTGATTTCAGACGGGAACCGATATAACCTTGGCGGATAAATGTATCAATGGACTCAAGGTGAATTTCTTTGGGTTCAGCAATGTTGAGTTTTTCTGCGTTTTCCTGAAGCAACGCGTGAACACGATCTAACATCATATAGACACCGTGTTCAAAGGTTCCTCGCCTCACAATTTGGTGAGTTTTATCCAGCACGGCGATATCACAGGTAAACCGCCCTACATCAACCACCATGATGCTCTCCGCGCCTTCAAGTTCAGGGTTGGCTTTCATATCAGGCGTGACGGAAGCTGACACATAGGCGGGAACCGCTTCAGGGTAGACCATAACGTCAATAATGTGTGGTGCTTTATACTGGCCGGAGACATTGTTAATCCGCTTCATTAAGCTATTACGCTTGGCGTTAATACGTTTTTGGTCAATTTTCCCCAAGTCACTGTAAAACTGATTAATCGGCAGCGTGTCCGCCAGAATAATTTCCTGTCCGCCTAACCCCAGTTGTGCCAGTGCATTGATAACCAAGGCACGATGTGCAGGACTGGATTGGTAGTTTGGATCACAGGTATTAACGAGGTCGTTACCACCACTGACAACAGAAAATACCACATTTTCCCCGTGATCCCCTTCGGTTTCCCATGAGGTTCCCGCTTCTAACGCCATTGATTGAGCATTACCTTGGCGTACCCGTGCAGGAATGATGTGATTTTCAATTTCCCCATTACGTTCAAAGCGAATAGCGATATTGCCGGAACCTGCATCAACGGCGACTAAAATAGGCTGTTCAACCATCGTGTCGCCTGAATCCGTATCGACGGCGACCAAGGCAGGTTTTTGAACAGCAGTGTTATCAGAGCCAGTAGGCTTCTTCATGATATTTCCCTGTTTTAGATATTAACGATTAAGACATTTAAGTCAGATTTGTGCGTGAGTAAGTTTGATAGATTAAAGGGAAAACATCAAGTATTTGCTATTCATTTGGATAACAAACGTTATTCATTTTTTTTCTAAGCAAAAAAATGAGGATTAAAGAACATCTTGGGAAAGCACAAATAGCGGCCGGTATGGAGATGAGGAAGGGGAGAAATGATGGTCAATGGTCATGGTGGCGGGAGTAAATTACGTTAATTAAACATATTAATGCTTGTGTATCATCAGATTCATTGAGGGTTGACTTTGGTAGATAGGGATGAACTGGCAGGAACACGTATCTAATTTCAATAGGCTACGCGCTGAAAATGGAATCAGCATCCGTGAATATGCCGAACATTACAACCTGAATCCCAACACCGCCCGTCGCTATCTGCGTTCGGCCAATCCCGCCCCGTCAGATGATCATGATCATGCCGCAACACATGATCAAGTCATTCCCCTAAAAAAGGCCGGACAAGAAAAGGGAAAATCCGCGCAATTCCGTGTGAATACGGGTGTTAAGCCGGGAAGGAAAACGGGCGGCGAGCGACATCCGCAGGCCAAAAGCGCCAAAAGTCAGAACGCGAAAATGATCATTTCGCCTGCGGCGATCATCACACATCAAAAATTATCCCGGGGGGAAGGACGTCGCTTGACCGTGGGGAATGAAGCGGCCATGAAACATGGCCGGTACGCTACCCCCAGAAGTGTTGATTTAGATCAGGCAGACGCCTTGATGGAGGCGGGCTATTTCGACGTGTTGGAAGTGGATTTGATGCGACGGGCATTAGCCCACTTTGAACTTGTTGAACGGATACGTGATCGCTCCATCGAAGAACTTGAGAAACAGGAAGCCGAATTTAATCCCGACGACGGGGCGCTGCATCCGGCGTTTAAGCAGCTCAAGATGCTGAACGACTGTTCCTATGCCATGACCGATTTCATGCGCACCATGACGTCAATGAAACAGGGGTGGCTGAAAAACCGCCGTGACGAGGAAAAACATGCGGCCAAGATGGGCGAAACGACGGTGATCGCCAACGCCTATCAACGCCAGCAGGAAAATGAATGGGATGCCCTGCAAACGGCGGCTTACATCGAATCCCAAGGCGGTAAGGTCCCCGCCGCTTTATTGGAGAAATTGCGCCACGAGATGAAACAGGATCAGGGCGAGGACGTGGATAATGCAGTCATTGATCCGGACGAACTGGACAGGCAGGCCAGAGCATATCGGGAGAAGCAGGCCGGACGGGACACCTATCTGGCGACAAAGCGCCAGCTGGTTGATGACATTGTCGATAAAGGCGGTTATGGCGATCGGGATAGTCAGGGCGAGGGGCGCGAAGGCGAGTCGCTGGATGCGTTAGAAGAAGAACCGGATTATGACTATGAAGCCACCAGCGATATGTATGATGATGAGGGTGAAAGTTAGTGGCATCCCGACAGAAAAAACAACGCAGTGTTGTCAGTGATCCCCGTTGGCGGGATATGGTGATCAAATACCGGTACGACTGGGGGCTGGCGGCGGTACAGCTGTTTGGTAAAACCCCCACATGGCAACAAGATCTGATTCTTGAGTCTGTACAGGAAGGTGGCAGCAAAACCAGCGTGACGTCGGGGCATGGTACGGGCAAATCGGATATGACCAGTATCATGATCCTGTGTTTCATTCTGTTTCATCCCAATGCCCGTGTGATCATCATTGCCAACAAAATCCAGCAGGTCATGACGGGGATATTTAAGTACCTGAAGGTCAACTGGCATGAATGTGTCCGGCGGTTCCCGTGGCTGCAAAATTACTTTGTCATTACGGATACGTCGTTTTACGCGGTGGGGGGAAAAGGCGTCTGGACCGTCATCCCCAAGGGGTTTCGTTTGGGTAACGAAGAAGCCTTGGCCGGTGAACACGCGGAATACCTGTTTTACATTGTGGATGAGGCATCAGGAGTATCAGACAAAGCCTTTGGTATTATCACCGGTGCCTTGACTCAGAAAGATAACCGCATCCTGTTACTTTCCCAGCCGACGCGCCCCAGCGGGTATTTCTACGATACGCACCATAGCCTCGCCAGACATCCTGATAACCCCAACGGCCTGTATGTGGCTATCATGCTGAACTCTGAAGAGTCCCCCCTCGTTGAGCCTGAATTTATTAAAATGAAGCTGGCAGAATACGGTGGCCGTGACAGTGTTGAATACCAGATCAAGGTATTAGGCCAGTTTCCTAAATCAGTCACCGGCTATCTGTTAGGGCGTGATGAATGTGACAGAGCCGCGAGACGTAAAATCCACCTTGAAAAAGGCTGGGGATGGGTTGCCCTGTGTGACGTCGGTAACGGCCGGGATAAGTCCATTATGAATCTTTGCAAAATATCGGGCACCCGTGGCGATAAACGCCGTCTGGTGAACTACAAAATGCTGGAAATGGATGGCTCCTGTGATCCGGTGGAGTTTGGGGAGTTTATTCATTTGACGTGTGATCCGGCCATTTACCCCAATATCAGTCTCGTGGTAGACAGTGATGGCGTCGGTTCCGATACGGCGAGTGTATTAGAGCGTCGTGGCCGCGATGTACAGCGTATCCGGTGGGGTAAGCCGATGTTCAGCAGATATGACCGCAGCCGGTACATTAATCAACGCGCCTACGCAAATGTGGCCGCGCAACGTGCGATCCGCAGTGGCCGAATGCGCCTGGATAAAAGCCTCAAGACATCAGAACAAGCCTCGAAAATACCGGTCAAGATTGATGAGAACGGGCGCTGGGTGATCATGAAAAAAGAGATGATGAGAGCGAAACTCAATATTCGCTCTCCGGATAGATGGGATACATATTGTTTTGGGATGTTGTGTGATTTTGTACCGGCCTGTGAAGATGTCGGTTTTGAAGAAGCCGCTACCCGCTCTGAGGCCATGAAGTATCTTGATGATTATGACGATGAAAGCTGACAGCCTAAAAGCATTAATCCCGCTTTTTTTGTTGCCCATAGCGTTGTGCTTTCTGTTTTTCCACGGCAATTTTGTTGAGGCGTATGGCTTCTTGTTGAGCCCGCTGTTGATCAAGCAAATCTTGATCCCTTCGACGGAGGTAGGTTTGCTTCCGGCTTTCTTTTAATTTTTGCCGGGAGACGGTATTGCGGGCTTGCTTAGCTTCTTCTATCTTCTCAATGAGATACAGGCTAGATCCTGCAAACAACGAGCACCGTACCGGCGATATCATGTTATAATAGCTGTCAGACACCGCGTATTTATCACCTGTGTTGATGTCGTAAGCATCGGGCTGCGTTAAGCTGTTACCATCAACGATAACGCCATACGCCCCAACACGATAAGATTCATCACCGCCGATATCTAACACAATGTCTCTGTAACCCGTCGTGCGTCGGCGAAAGCGTGTCCCTTCCGGGTAGAAGCCAATCAGTTCCTTATCCAGTTCCAGTTCGGTAATGGTTAAATGGTCTTTGTTTTTCGTCCTGTGCAGCTGGTTGAGTTTCTTATCTATTTTTCTCAGGATCTCTTCGCGGACAAAATTAACGGTGGCGGAGGACTCAAAAGCACCAATGGTAAAACTGTTCACATTCCTCAGTATGGCGGGTACCGGCAAATAGATTTGCGAAGAGACGGCAGACAGACCCGCGGCCCGCTTGTGCTCGGCAAATGCAGCAAACTGTTGCCATGCCAGCAGCAGTGTTTCCACCTCATGCAGCACTTCCTGATCAGCCAGTATCGCCACAGGGCGGCAAGCCTCGCCCTGCGTATTTATATCGGTATAAACCGCGTGTTTGAATACGATCTTCAACCATTCACTACGCACTTTTAGAAACTCTTTGTACTTTGCTTCAAAAATGCTGTCACTGAAAGCATCCATAACTACTCCTAACAGGGTACATCTTAAACATACATATTTATAACTTTATCAGGTTTGACAAAAGTAATAAAAATTTAGTTAGAATTTACCTGTTAAAAATGACGGAATAGCGCTTTATTTCAAACTTTTCAGCATATGAACCAAAATGGTTTTGTAATCACAGGGAGAGCCATCGTCATGAGTGGCCTCGCGCAGGGTGTAGACATGACGGGCCAGAATGTGCGGCAGGGCGCAGTCGTGCGGATCAAGGTGCAGTTCGTTGACCAGAGTGATGATATTTTCTGTAGTGTAGTCTCTAATATCCATGTATTAAATTTCCAAGGGATGATGAACGGCCAAGCGGTAAAAGTACCGCGCTAAATAAAAATCGCCGTGATTATATCTGTATTCTTCTATTTCTTATGGTCACTATCCCCATCCGCTTGACTTCGCGGCGGAAGTCGCTAAAATTTTCTAATAGTACATAATGGGGATTATGTTCTACTATGCACTCGGACTGGCGGCGGCGGCGGGCTAGGATGACGGGGCGTGATTCAGCGCGGGCTTTTTTTATTAATAACAAAGGATGCGCCTACGTGAAATCTGAAGAATATGGCGGGGCGTTAGCCCCACTTTTTACGTAGCGTCACCAAAACAGCGAGGGGTGTATTGATGGCAGGGGGACTGGCCCTGATGGGGCGTGATGCGGTACTGATCCCGGACAATCCGGATCTGAATGACGAGGTGATCCGCAACCTGAATGCGTTCGTCAAAGACCGGGAGGCGTTTGCGGACAACACCTGGAAGCAGCTGATGCAGGTGGCCCGGCAGTGGTGTCGCTGGTGTATTGTCAAAGGCCGGGCCTATTTGCCGGTGGAGGCGGACTACCTGCGTGATTATCTGCTGGAGTTGCATGAGAACGGGCGGGCCCCGTCCACCCTCAAGAACCATGTCAGGATGCTGAACATGCTGCACCGGCAGGCGGGCCTGATCCCCGCCGGTGACAGTCAGAAGGTGCAACGGACATTGAAAAAAATCAGCCGCCTGGCTGTGGTCAGCGGGCAGACGGTCGGCCAGGCGATCCCGTTTCGGATCGCCGACCTCAACCGGGTGGATGCCGCCTGGCAAGACTCTGATCAGTTGAAGGTCATGCGCAACCGGGCGTTTTTGTTTGTCGCTTACAACACGCTGTTGCGTGTTTCCAATATTGCCCGCCTGAAAGTGAAAGACCTGGTTTTTCAGCCCGACGGCCACCTCCTGCTGAACGTCGGCCACACCAAAACCATCATGGACGGCTACGGCATCACCAAGGCGCTCAGTCCGCGCGCGGCGGCCAGTCTGATCCAGTGGCTGACGGCCGCCGACTTGCTGGCGCATTCAGACGCGTATGTTTTTTGCCCGGTCCGCCGGGGGAACCGGGCCAACGTGCACGGCAAACCGTTATCGCTGTCCAATCTGGAGCGGATTTTCGCGGCCGCCTGGACGGTGGTGCACGGGGAAAAGACCGGGGCCGCCAATAAAGGCCGGTATGCGACCTGGACCGGCCACAGTGCCCGGGTCGGGGCCGCGCAGGACATGACGGAAGCGAACTATTCGCTGGCCCAGATCATGCACGAGGGCACCTGGAAAAAACCGGAAACGGTGGTGGGCTATACCCGCAATCTCCGGGCCGAAAAGAGCGTGATGATTGATTTGGTTGAGGGACGATATGATGCAATTGACTGATGTTATTTGCGTAAGTCTCATTGATAATGAACGAATTTTTGCTACGGTTTTTTACACATACGACACCGTTATACCGTTGATAGGTTAAGAAGGCATAATTATGGCTAATCGAATCCCGTTAGATCCCGAATTACCCCACCATTTTTACGATACGCCGAGCGACAAACGATCAAAACATGAACTGGATTGTTGGTGGGATCATCCTTACGGGATAACGCAGGAAGATGGCTCCATTGCGATCTATTGTCTCAATGGGGGGGATTTGAGTAGTCCCTCTCGTTTGGGGGTTACTAAAGACTATGATTCTGCCTGTTTGCTGGCGCAAGAGAGGCAGGCGAAATTTCTGGAAAAAAGAGAAAAGCCAGTTATTAGTGAAGAGCCAGATGGTTTTTTAATGATTAGAGAAGAACAGCGCCCAGACCATGAAATTACTGTGATATCCGAAGGAAAAACACCAACAGAAGCGCTCGACAGGATGTGGGAAAATCTCAAAAATGCAGATTGGACTCAATCTATCATCAAGTGACCTGATGTGTTAAGCATCGTAACAAATTATACGGATACAAGATAATAGCGAAATTGAGTTATCTCGACCAATTTGATTTGATAGTGGATGGGGGCGAGCCTACAGTAAACGGTTTTGAATATGAAGGGGGTTCAGTGGAAGAACCCCCTGTCTTTACCTGTTGTATCCGTGCAGAGATTGCACTCAATCTATTATCAAATGATAGTTATTGCTGAATACCGTTTTGCAACTCATGCAAAGCAGCTACTTGCAAAAAGTGGCTACGGTTCTTGTACAGGTTTGGGCTGGCTTTAACCTGATCATCGATTTTTTTTGATAACAAGTCAGGCAAAGTTACATTGAATTTGGTCGATTTACCTAAGTACGGTTCCACATCAACCTCAATCACAGCCCATGCCCATCCTGCGTACTCTGCGTCTTTGATCCAGTAATCCAATGAGTTTGCTTCAGGGGGGAGTTGGTTCATTTCGGCCAATAACTCTAAATGCCCTGTGATAGCCTCTTTAGCGTTTTTTATTGCCTCTTCCATTGAATCACCCGCAGAGAAACAGCCTGATATATCGGGCACAACCACACCGTAAGCGTGATTCTCATCACCGATTTCAATCGCAATAGGGTATAACACGTTATATTCCTCCAATAATTTTTAAGAACTTGATTAGTGCAGGTGCAGATAAGGGGGCTTATAGCCCCACTTGTTTCTGTATTTTCCTGAGCAATCCCACTTTAATTTCTTGCTTCGGGTGTGGAATTGTCAGCAGGTCGTTATGTTCAGGGTGTTTAAAATGATGATGGCTCCCGTTGATTCTCACCAGCACCCACCCTCTTTTCTCAACCTCTTTGATTAAATCCGCACTTCTCAAATTAACTCCTATCTGTTTAACTTGGGAAGTATAATAACCCCGATAACTCCACGAGTCAACAAAAAAATAACCCCGATAACTCTATTTAATCTCTAACGGTTTTCTTTACCACTTTTGACATAACCTATCGCTGTTTTCTATTGTTCTTGGTATTATCCTTATTCATTCTTGATATGAATAAGGATAATCGTCATGGCTGACCACCGTATCTCTGATATTCAGAAAAAAACGCTCAAAATACTCTACTGGCTTAATGAACGGCAAGGTAAGGATCATTTGCCTGTCCCTGCAACCGCACTTTTCGAGATGGTTGCAAAAAACACCCAACACACGATAGCGGCAAGCAATTATCGCAAATCTTGTCAAACTTTGGTTAAGAGAGGCATGTTGAATCAATATCGCCATCCCAAAACATTACGCCTAGCATACAAACTTACGCCTGATGGAAAGCAACAAGCAAAGAAAATCTGTGATAAAGACAGTAATTGATCGGGGTTTCAGGACGGTTAAGAGGCCAAAATGGGGTAGCTAATAATGGCAAACGGGGATGTAAATTAGCCATTTCTTTTATGGAAGAATACGTCACTGTTAAAGCATGATTGGTAGCATATCTAATGCTTATAATTATTCGAACTAAATTGGCTGAGTACTAATGATGCTATAGTTTGTTGTTTAGATTTAATGTCTTCTGACACATTGTTTTCGCCTAATCCAGTCAATAGTATGAAAATACATTCCATGCCTACTCCAGTCTCATTCTGAGATGATGAAATTATGTCGCATATTTGATCGGCAATATTCCAAATATTATCAAATTCCCAATCTAACTCTTCCAAGCGCTCTCTGATTGCCAAGCCCGCATTTATTTTTTTATTAATATGTGAGGTCATTTTCTACTATTTTTCTAAAAAAAACCCCCAGAGAAGGGGGAATGGGTTGGTTAGATGTATATTATTGTAGTAATGGACGGTGAATAATATTCCCTGATGAGAAATCAGTAATTAGGGGCTTATTATCCCTAATTTTAATTAAGTTAAAGAGCAATAAAAATAAATAAACTGATAAATAACTTACTATTTATCCAGAAAAAGTTGGGATTATTTTAATTCAAAGTTTGATGTTTTTTTTCTGGTTCTTCTGGTATTGGAGGGGGTGATAGAACGCAAAGAGCCCGGCGAATATTTTTAATTGTCTTTGAAAAGTCATCGAAGTTTTCATTAAAGCCTGGTTCTTTAGATGCGAAATCATCTTTAGCATCTCTCTTTTTTTGTAAAGAGACAAAATAATCGAGAGCCATAGCTAAATCGCAGACAGAAACAGAATCAGTGACTAACTTACATATTTGTGATGAGGATCTATTTAATACCAACGCCTTAATTCTATTGAAGTTCACGTCGGTTTCAGTTTGGACAACTTGATTGAATAACTCTTTTGGCACTGTCATCAAAAAAATCTCCCTGATGGTGGCGATCTAACGAGAATTTTAGCAGTCGATCCCATCTACAAACGGATCTATTCCCGCCAAATCGCCATAGAGAGCTGACTCGGCCAAGCCTTAGAACACTGGTAAATACAAAAAAACTTTACCAGTGTGGTTTGTAGATGATTTAAACGAGGCTGCTATTCCTCGACTAACCCATGAAGGTAGGTTAGTGTGAACATTCTACCCAATAGAAAATTTTTTAGCTACTCTTTTTCTTATTAAAAAAAACATGAATTAAAGAAAAGTGTAGTTATTTTGGGATATTGTGATTGAGATCTAGATAACAGACACCCCACAGACTTTACCAAACACGGCCTATTTAAAATATGAAGCGGCTGCATACAACGCGGATTATGGCCCTGATGAAGGCCAAAAAGGTTCAAGTATCCAGTTTGCAATTAACTGTCGTTCTTGCTTGCCTAAGAAAACTGCCGCATCCGAAACATCAAAATTACAGCTATTTTTGCTCGTCCAAACAAATATAAAGAATTTAGCTAATGTTTTCTCACTGACACTCAGTGAATCCTTTTTTCTTGACCACAAATCTAAATCAATCTCACGCTTATGCCAATTCCAGAATTCGGCAATATTAGGGTAATCACTTACTATTGCCGCAAATTTTGCTTGTGATAGAGATAATTTAAGGGGATTATTAATCTTATGTTTATAAACATCTAAAAAAAACCAGCCAATTGGTGTGCCTAATTGAATTGCAATTTGAACAAGGTGAGCTGCGCCAATTTTATTAGTTCCGCGCTCATACCTAGATAGTTGTTGTTGAGACGTGCCTATCCGTTCAGCCAAAATTTGTGCTGATAGCCTTATTTCCTTTCGTTTAACTCTAATCCTATTTCCTATTTTTACATCGATTTCATCAATCATATAAATAAAACTCTCTATAATTTATAGCTATGATAATAGTTTCCATTATAGGAATAGGAATAATATGAAATAAAGTCAAGGTTCTTTCTTTGCAGATTTATTGGTGATGTAAATAAAACAGTTAAACTAGGAAAAAATTAAATTCACATGACAAGAGATCTCTGGAAAAGAGCAACTTTTTAATGGTATCCTGATCCCATAATTCAGCAAAAATGCTCTGTTTTGGTTGGATTTGTGCGATTAGTAGGAGGCCGATGCGTGAGCATCGGCTTTTCTATTTTTTTGATTTCATCTCACCCTAAATGTACGCCTGATACTCTGTTGATCGATCTTGATCACGATTATTGGCTGTGTATTTAAATCATCGAAACAAGATAGAATGCGCTTTCATAATTGCAACCGTAATCCTTACCGATGGGTTATTGCACACTTCTTAAGTTCACAACAAGACATATAAATAAAATTCTAAATAGAAATTTACTTTTAAAGTAAAGCTCAACTCTAATATGAATTCAGCCGTTTCATAATAGGAGAGTCCCCTCATGACTAAGCATGTCCCTGTCATTATCTGCCGCACACACCCCAAGGCCGTTATCCCTACCTATCGCACTGAAGGTGCATCTGGGTTCGATCTGACCGCTGTAGATTGCACGTTATATACCACAATTGACGACGGAAGATCACACCTCGCCTACATCATTCGGACAGGGATAAAAGTTGCGATACCTGATGGGTATTGCATGAAGATTTATGCACGTAAAGACCTTGGACAGGAACATCATGCACGCCCTGCGGAATGCGTCGGTGTTGTCGATTCTGATTATCGTGATGAAATCATCATTAAATTGATTGTTGAATCTGGTGCATTCCCACTGACTGTCAAAGACGGCATGTTGGTTGCCCAGGGATTAATTGAAGAAGTCACGAGGGCCTCATTTGAGGATGTCTCAGAGGAAAAATTTGCAGAACGTGCCGAAACTGGTTCTGTGAATACGGATAAAGCAGCAGAGACTGAAACCAGTTCAGCTGAAAACGGCAAGAACACAAAATCAAAAACGGATAAATAAGGATTTTCATGACCGGTTATATTCTTGCTGATAACTTTACGCTTAATCGTAGTGAAGAAGGCACCTACTCCGCATTCGATCTCAACATAGCCACAGCATTACTGGCAGGCTCTAAGCTCGAAGGCATGACCAATGAAGGCGATGCCATGATGAAAGCGCCCAATGGATTAAGCTGGATTATCGCAAAAAATCACGATTTGGCGCGTGAAAAAGAATTAGCGAAACAATATAACTGTTCCTGCTACAACCCTATGACTCACGAGTTGTTTACGCGCTTCATCATGCGGGAGTACCCAATGACTATTGATCCTGTCGTCACGGTAAACGGCAATTTGGTTGGACAGTGGCGCGTTGCATCAAATGGGGCATCAACCGGCATCAATTTCACTACGGCTTTTCAACACAAGCTTCCTGAATTCTGTGTGACCCAATCCGAAAGTATGACAGAAGCCATCGTACATAATGGCTTAATGCAGGCAGGGATTGGCCGCAACGCCTATCTGTATTTTCAACAGGATATGGAAACCTATGATGTGGTCTTTATCTCACCGCAAACAGCCGAGGCCATCAAACAAGATTCTTCTTTCTGGGCGTATTGCGTCCGCGTTGCTGAACTTGATCAATATGCCGTGATAGGCGTTCCTGAAGAGGAAGAGCGACTGGCTGTTGAAAAAGCCAAATTAGCGCTGGTGGTTCAGATGGCTGAATACAAGCGGGAAAATGCGTCAGAGTCGATTGATGGAGTTTTGTGAAAAGTAACTTAATCAAGGGGGCACTTACGCGCCCCCTCATTAGCAGCTGAAGTCATCTCGCCAATAATGCCGTGATAGGTTTGACACTGGTTTTCTGAGCCATCAGCTGCCGCGCTTCCCAGCGATCATGGCTGGTTTGTACGTTAATCCAGAAGTCAGAGTCCGTTTCAAACAATGCTGCCAACATTACAGCCTCTTCGATGCTGATCCGGCGTTTTCCATTGATAATTTCAGCAATGCGCGGGCGGGAAAGATTAAGTGCCTCGCCTAATTTTGCCTGAGTAATATTCAGTGGCTTTAAAAATTCTTCTGAGAGCATTTCACCCACAGTCGTCGGTTCTCTTAAAATTGTATCCATAACGCCCCCTGTTAATCTTTTTTGGGTTGAATTTCCCGTCGCTTGCGACACGGGTAATTTCATATCAATATCTCAAGACCATATTAATACGATTAAACGTTGAACGGGCATTTATTGTTAATAATGTAAATTACACTAATATATTGAATAATAGACTTTATTTTTAAGTTGGAATGCGTTTTTTTGTTGCTGTCGAACATGTCGTTGCGCTACGATTTCTCCCGCTTAAGGGCGGTTCTGGAAGGTGAGGTTAGCTTTTTCGACGATTGCATAACTTTGATATCAGCGCGAAACCAGATACCTGAAAGCAGAGGCCGCCCAGTGCGGCCTTTTTATTTTTGGGAGAACTATGATTCAGAGAATTGCAGTGATCAGCACAATGAAAAAAACCGTTATGGTACGTGCTGTCTTTAAAGAGGGTGATTTGATTTTGGAAGACCGGAAAATACTTCCGCCAAAACGAAAAGCGATGCTGAACGAGCTATCAAAAGATGTTCCGAAAATGGTAAGAGCCGGGTTTAAGGTGTTGGTGGACGAGATCAGCGGCGAAATTGCTCAGCATATCGGGGCCATCAATGTCAGGCTGAGCGACAAACACCATGATGGCCGTCCCGTTATTGTGGTTGCAACCGGTCGCTATAATGAGCTGAAACGGCAAGGCAGTATCATTTATCCCCCCAAGGGAAAAAACTTATACGAGATCTCGCCATCCCTTATTGATGTTGAATTCAATCCAGCGGGTGAGCCTGTCTATCGTATTGACTGGGAATCCCTTACATCCGAACATATCCTGATGCTGCTTGTTGTTTACAGCACCATGTTCAACAATGTGGCCTCTGATGCGTACATTAAAGCCATGCAATCCGCAGCGGTAGATGAGCCCCCTTCCCGCTTAACATCGCTTTTTAATATTGTCAGTGCTTATGACAAAAAAGCCGAAAAAGAAACGGCCACATCAACATTAACCGGCACACGCATTGATAACAATACGGTGATCTTATGAGTGAATATTCACGACTGGATGACCGCTGTATTACTGATCCCATCATTCGTGCTTATCTACACCGCGAAATTATCGCCCAGTCTCAGTTATACGACCACGCGAGTAACATCTCATACACCATTAAACCCGATGAGGAATTTAGGGCCGATCTGGTGGCCTATCGGGTTTATAAAAATTCCGTGTTACGTTGGGTTGTCAGGCTGGTGGCCGGTCATGAAAGCGAATTAGAGCCCCTGCCGATAGGCGATAACCTCTCCTTACCTTCTGCCGCCTGGATACGCGACAGGATCAGACACTATGCTGACACGCCGGAGGTAACGAATGATTAATTTTCCTCGCACAGAAACAGGTCGGTATGATACTGATGGTTTAATGCCAAAAGAATTTAACCGGCTATTTAATCAAATCACTAACGACCAGCAGGCCAAACGCCGCCGTAAGGTTGCCCGGCTTCTCACCCCTTCTCTTTTAAAAAATAAAAGTTTTGATGATGTTATTGCCTTGGGAAAGAAGCGCGACGGGACGTTCTTCACAAAAGAAGATCTTAAGGCGTTTGAAAAAAACCGACAAAAAGTTCGGTCTGGATTCAATACTAACATCGCCGGAATTACCTATATCCAGCTGATAGCGAATTGCACCAATATTGACGTCAAGCGGGCAAATAATGCGGTTGATGATGGATCAGGCATCAAAATAGCTTCATTTATCGGTATGGAACACAACGTTGCTATTATCAGCGTCACTGCGTCTGACAAGTCTGAAGACAAACACCACCGCGTGAAGATCCGCTTTGAGGAATGGGATACCGCGATGGAAGACCTGTCAAAAAAAGAAAACAACACCGCCCGTGTAGTACGTCAGTTGTGTACTGGCCGAGTGTCATTTGATTGCGATTGTGGCCGTCATCATTATTGGTATCGCTATATTGCTACAGCGGGGAATTTCGCGGTTAGCCCCCCGAAAGAATACATCTACCCCAAAATCAGAAACCCGAACTTAAAAGGGGTGGCCTGTAAACACGTTATTCATGCGATGACCAGAATGCAGGCCGGAACATGGCAAATGCAGGTTGGCCGCCTGTTACAGAAAAATGCCCGTACCACCAGCTTTGGGGATGATAAGAGAAAGACAACTGAGTTTTTTGGGAAAGAGCAACTAAAACAACTGAACAGAAACCGGAAAAGCAAAACCAGTCACAACGCGATAAAAAGTGAATACCGGCGTTATCAACAACGCATGGAGGCACTGGAAAGAAAACTGACTCAAGATCCGAAGAAAATTGATGCCTTACGCTCACAGCTGAAGAAAGCGAAAAGGCTTACTGATTCACAACGTTTAAAACTGCAAAAGAAGCAGGAACAAATCAACCGAATGAAAGCCCAGGAACAACTGTTAAAACAGCAGCTGAAAGATGCTTTCAATCTGAAAAAACAATCCTTCATTGATGCGCTCATTATGTCAGGAAATGATCAAGAACAAGCTGAAGCCGCATTTAACGAGTATATGAAAAAACAGATTAGGGGTAATAACGCATGAGCCGCTATGACGAATGGCTGGATGAGAGGCCAGACAATGAAATCACAGGAATGGGCTCCACTCCGCTACAGCCAACCACGCACATATCAGCGCAGGATGCAGAGCTGGTGGATTTAGATGATATGCCACCGCCCCCCGCTACCGTGACGTTGGTCGAAAATGAGGACGTAGCGGCGCAAGCCGTTCTGCCACAACACCTGTCCACAAGAGAGCCAGACTTAAACCTGAGCCCCCGATACAGAGGGCACACGCCCCTCAATGATCTCGTTCGTCAGGACTGGATAAAAATGATTGAGGAAGATCCAGACAGTTATGATGCTTTGTTATATCGCCCCCGGGATGATGCCCCCACAAAGGCGAATGACGATGGCCTTGAGATACCGGTTTTCACTGAGTTCAATAACCATCAAAGAGAACTTTCATACACCGATCCTCAAAAAGTGAAGGTGTTGGACTGTCCTGATGAACGGGAATCATTTACTGCCGTTGATTCTGATGGCGATCAAGATGGTGGTATCGATGATTTTTTAGTTATCAGAGCCGCCGCGACAGGCGTATCGATAGGCTCAATATTTGAATGGAACGAAGAATTATCCGATGGTCAATTAGCCCGCCGATTTTGGTATGTGCTACGTATTTTCACGTATGGTACGGCATCCGTGGGTTCACTCTATTACTGCATACCGGCCAGAAATTTTAGTCAGTCAGCATTAGGGACAGACCATGAGCAAAGATGAAGGCCACGACATTTTAATGCGTATTAAGTCGCTGAAGCTGAACCCCATTGGCGAAAGGGAAGTCAGTGGATTTCGTGGCATTGATATTGCTGTCGGGAATCACATCGCATCAAGCCTAAAAGGGCTCAAAGTTAATCATCCAGATCTGCATAATCAGGGGTTCGTCGAGTTTATCAATCGCCCATCAAGCGATCAGGTCCTGCTTGGCCGTTTCGACGACATTAAAGATTTCATTAGAACCATGCGACAAGCGAAAGCCGGTAGAAAAAGCCAGTCAGATAACAAATATGCCAACCCTGAAGCCCTGCCTGTGATTAATCTCTCCCGCACGATGGATTATGATGTGATGCCGAACGACAGGCAGATAAGGCGGGACAGATACGGGGAAGTTTTTGAAGGCGATACGATCATTGCGGTGTTAGACGCACATCCAGTCAACCTTGTTTACGATATTTTTGTATTGTCAGCAGAGAAAGAGCCTTTATCACTCCTGTGTAATGCCATTGCTGTCCACTTTGCCAGTATGATTGCCACCAGCTTTCATGCGTCAGTAAAGATGGCCAATGCCGAGGTGGACATTGAATGTGCGTTCAATGCCGCCCGAGAAATTTCTTTTTCTGATGTATCATTGCCTGTCATGGAAGATCGCATTTTTGGTGCCAAAGCCAGTATAAAGGTACAGGCCGATATCATTATGGCACATGCCGTTGTTCCACAGATTGAGAAAACCGTCGTCACCACCGCACCACAGACAATACGCAGAGACAGTCATGGCACAGCAATCTAATCAGTTTCTTTTACAGACTATTGAGATCAACGGTGAGGTATTACCGCGAGAATCTGTCACCTCCGTAGCGTATATAGAAATTGCCAAATTAGCAGCCCCACTTTTACTACTGAATATCCGTGATGTGACCGGCTACGTTCTGGATAACATGGGTGTAAAAGAAGGTGCAGTGATCACGGTCACGCTTGGCGATCCCGGAGGGGAACAGGCATTATTTAAAGAGGATTTCTATATCGTTTCTGCCCCACTCAATATGGATACCGTGACAATCACCAGCATCTCTACGGCTATGCGGACTCTTCTGATCCCCACCGGCACTCCCCGTTTTTTTGCCGATGCTGAACCAGAGAAGATTATTCGCACGCTGGCAAAAGGGTTAAAGCCGGTGACTGAGCCCTTTAACCGCCTTGGAACCTATCATTTAAACATGGGGCAAAAACCTGCCACCCTGGTTCGACAAGTGGCAAAAGATCATGGTGCGTTGGCATGGACGGCCAGAGGTAAAATCCATTTGAAGTCGATGAGTAACCTTATCAAAACAAAACCCGCTTTCACATACGAGTACAACAATCCCCAAGCGAAGTACCGCATAACAAAGCTGAGAAACCTTAATTCAGATTTCGCGGTTACAGCGTCAAAGCAGCATCGTTATGTCGGTTATTCCATGACGGATGGCTATCGTTCATTCGGGGATGCTTCACTGCCGGTGAAAATGGTATCTGATGCAGAATTAGGGACACTGCAAAACATGGGGCGGGTTCTGATCCCAAAGTTAGACATTGAATGTGCGGGAAATCCCGCGATTCAGGCGGGTTCCGTCATACAAGTGGTTATTCATCGTTATGATCCTGATAACCGCATTGATGAATCGATACCCAAGAATATGATTGTGGAGCGCGTGACGCAGTTTGAAGAACGTGTTGCCTACAGCACCAGAATGATTTTGGGGGTTCCCAGTGAATAATGCTATCTATGGTAGTCATCGGGCCATCATCGTCGCTACAGAGCACCCAGCGGGGCTCATGAAAGCAAAAGTGAAGCTGTTACCATTATGGGAGGGTGTGCCCGATGATGCTTTGCCGTGGGCTGAGTATCGCCTGTCAATTGGCGGTGCATTTACCCCCGCCGTGACAGGCGATCTGGTGTGGGTTGAGTTTCCCTATGGGGGCGACAGTCGCTACCCAATGATCACCGGTGCAGCACAGGATGCCCCCAATGGTATCCCGAACGTCGCCCCGGAAGCATCCGGTCAAAGCGGAGCCTATGACCCCCCAGCCGTTGAAGGTGCCCCGCCCCTGCCGGCTTTATCGCCCACAAAAGACTTCGTGTATAAGCGCAATAACTTACTTGTTATCCATACCGCTGGTGGCGGTATATCGATTACCAATATGGCAAGCGGGGCGTGTATAGGGATGAATGAAGCCGGTGATGTATTCCACCATGCTACCGGTGATTTTTTTCTGAATGTAGGCGGCAAAACGACAATAAAATCTCAGGGGGAAGTCATCGTTGAGAGTGCGGCGGGATTCAGAGCGAAAGCACCCGCGTTCAGTTTTTCGCAATGAAAGTTAATGACCCCATATTGAAGCATTACCCGCCATTCAGATAGGGGTTGACGTTCCACTGAGCGTCAACCCTCCTATTTCTCCCGCATTTGTCAGCCGGTATAAAAAACCCCGTTATCCGATAAGCGCTTTTGCTTTAGCTCTTATGTCTTCCAGTTCTGAAGAATTAACATGACCTTTCTTTGTCACTGTTCTGGCTCGCCAATCAACGCATGTTACTTGGTCGGCTAAGGCGACACTATCACGGCTTCCTGACAGTTCAACTTCAAAAGGATAGTTTTTTGCCTTTGTGGTGCAAGGAACACAGAGGAGTAACCCCACTTTATTGTTATATGCAAATGGACTCAGCACTACTGCGGGGCGATGGCCTCCCTGTTCGTGTCCAGTCACTGGATCAAAGTCAATCCAGATAATATCGCCGGAATCGGGCACAAAACGAGAAACCATCAGATCAATTCCTTACCCACTGGAAAACCAAAATCCATTTTTTCATGAATGTTTTCCGGTGTGATTCCGGCTAATAGCGTATCGAGAGAATACTCTTTCGCCTTTACTGGAATAATAATAATTCGCCCATCTTCGACAGCAATATCAACAATATCATCAACATTTAGTGAGGCAGCTTGCATGATAGCTACCGGAAGGCGTACTGATGGGCTGTTGCCCCATTTTTTCACGACTACTTGTGCCATTTTTAAACCCTCAATGTATCAACAATGAAGATACACTATCAATTGTAATTTTAAGTGTCAACTTTGTCGATACTCGACCGGTGATTTTTTTCTGAATAAGGCGGCAAAACGACAATAAAATCTCAGGGGGAAGTCACCGCTAATAGGGATTTATTCAGGATAAGAGGCAATGACCTTACCTTGATTATCAAAATATTTAATATTGGCTGTAGGGTGGCAGTTATGCGAGTGCTTGCCATATTTCTGTTGATTAGCAAAAACAACATCAAGGTTTGCACTACTATTCATACCGGTAATAGTCCCAATATCACCATACACCTCGACCATCATGCCAATACGCACAAAGTCTATACCGCGCTGGCGAATCATATCTTCAACAAACTGCTTTTCATTTTTAGTCATAATTTTTTCTCCTGCTTATTTAAGGCTTATCTTCTCTCAGAGAAAGATATCTGGCTTCACATCAAAACGTTCGGAAAGTGCCTTAATATGTGCAATAGTTAATGAGCGTTTGCCAGAAAAAATTTGGCTGATAAGTGATTTTGAGCCAATCTCTTTTTTCAAATCTGAGTACGACAGGCCATGCTGATCCATCAATACACGCAAAGCAGCTACGCCAGTAGGCATATTTTCAACTGCTTTGTTAAACTCAGCAAAATGTTCGCTATTGTTTTCATACTCCGCTATTTTTGCAGCCAATATATCGATCAATGGACTCTCAGCATCATTTTCGATGAGATATTCAACCATTGCCAGCGCATCTCTGTAGTCATTTTCAGAAGCGCTATTTCCTAAAAAGGGAATAGCGGCAACCAAGGCTGTAGCTGCTTGAATGGCTTTGGCAGGTTCTCTTATCATTCTTTTGTCTCCCGATATTTCTTTGTTAATTTATCATACTCTTTGTGGGTGGCTATGTGCTTAACGTAGAAGCGTTTATTTGTGAAATTGATATAGGCGATCATACGTAAGTTGTTCCCACCTATGTCTATTACCCACCATTTATTTCTGTATTTAAAATTATCAAGGCGAGGAAACAGTTTTTGTAGCTCCATAGGACTATCAAAATTCTTTATCAAATGGCTCCTTGGAAATAACGTGCATACCCACCCACTCCGTTTACATAATGTAAACACTGTAACACTGAGCGTCATGGTTTACAAGATGTAAACTGTAAGAAAATGGTTATGTGTTTTACCATTACACAAAATTCTAAATACTTTTTTATTTTTGTTACAATCGATACCCAAATGGCTAAATAGGTATCACTTTGATGTTCAAGGTTTTTAAAAACGCGCTCATCTACCAGTTATCACGAGAAGTGCCAAACCTCACTGAAGATGAATTACGTGCCCTTATTCCGCATTTTGCTTTTTCTCCTTGTGGCCCGCATGATGCTTCCCGTATCGGCTGGTTGATGGATGATGATCGTCCAGCGATGTTTGTTCACGGCAATAACCTGCTTATTGTGGCCGAGAGAGAGAGTAAAGACCTCCCAGCCGCAATTATCAAAGAACACCTTCATGCAAAGCGTGATAAATTCGAGTCTGTGCAATGTCGCAAGTTACGCCGTACTGAAATAGCTCAAATCAAAGATGACGTTATCCAGGAACTGTTACCTCGTGCATTCCCGAAGCGAAGTACCCTTCAAATATGGATTGACATTGATAACGGTTTAATCTCAATAGATACCACCTCCCCCCGTACAGCGGAGCATGTACTCGCACTTTTGCGCCGCACACTTGGCTCACTGCCTGTTATCCCTATTGCAACCGCAAATCCATTTAAACGGGTGATGACTGGCTGGTTAAAAGAGGCGGATACCCTTCCGGCCCAATTACGCCTCAGTGAAAAGATAAAAAAAGCCGATCTGATTTATGACGATGGGGAAGTCCGTTTCAACAAAGAAGATATGCTGACCAACGATGAAGCCGTATCCATCCTGTTAGATCAAGGCCGTCAGGTTTGCACACTTGGCATTCATGTTAAGACGCAATTCGGATTTGATTTAGAACTCACCGATTCATGCAAATTCAAAAAACTCCAGTTTGGTGATGAATTTTCAACGCAAAATAATGCTGAAGAAGACGAGTTATCCCGCGAATACGCAGATTTCATCTTAATGGTGAATGAGCTACGCATTGCCTACAACATCATTTTTAATGCCATGGGTGGCTTGCTGAATGCAGGGAAGGACAATGTGTAAACCAGCCGTGAATGAATACAATCGCCCTTTTCTGAAGTGGGCGGGGGGAAAATATGCTGTACTCAAGCAAATCCTTCATCGTTTGCCCCACCGGAATCGCCTGATTGAGCCCTTTGTCGGGGGTGGCTCTGTGTTCCTGAATGCGGGGGGGTTTGAGCGTTACCTACTGGCAGATATTAACCGTGATCTGATTAATCTCTATCAGGTAGCCACCACCAGCAATGAAGTGCTGATCGATAAAGCAGAGTGCTTTTTTAAGCAAAACAAGAGTCAAGAAGCCTTTCTGGATGTGCGGGCAAAATTCAATGCCATGAGCTATACATCATTGGAACGGGCAGCGGCGTTTTTGTACTTAAACCGCCACTGTTTTAACGGATTGACCCGATATAACCGAAACGGAAAATATAACGTTGCCTATGGCCGTTACAAAAAACCGCCTTATTTCCCTAAAGCGGAGCTAACGCATTTTGCCTCCATTGCGCCCCGCTGTGAATTTTCCCATGCCCACTATAGTGACACGATCCGCCGTGCCGGGGCCGGAGATGTGATATTTTGCGATCCGCCCTATGAACCCCTGCCAGACACGACCGGATTCACAAACTATGTCGCGGGTGGATTCACATTCCAAGATCAATGCACACTGGCAAACGAACTGGTTCATGCTCATCAACGTGGGGCGCATATCGTCATGACCAATAGTTCAGCGCCAAAAATCCGTGAAATGTACGAGTCCCTGAGATTCAAAATACATCCGCTCAATGCGCGCAGAACGATAAGTTGTAAAAGTGCAACTCGTGGTGCAATAAGCGATCTCATTTGTTTTATGGAAGGTTAAACATGTCAGCCGTTGGTACTCAGAATTCGATTTGTTCCGGGCACGGTGGATTTCCGCCCCGCCCTTCATCTGAAGGTGAAGCTCTGGTAAAAATCAATGGTATTCCTGTGCTTGTAGACGGGAATGTATTTCCTGATCACTCTGATAGTAACAGTACGCATAATGGAACAGCCATCAGCACAAGACCGTGGTTTACGGTGAACGGGAAAGCCATTTGTTGTGTTGATGATCCGGTTTCGTGTGGCTCTGTTGTGGTGTCTGGGGACGCTTCTTTTAAGGTGAGTTAATATGTTAGACAATGAAAAACAAATCGCCGCATTCAGGGCGTTGGGCGCTGAAGGACTACACCCACCAGCCGCACTGACCATATCCAAATCGACAGCAGCCAGTGCCATCGAAAAAGCCTCATCGCTTCGTAAACTCGTGAAGAAGGAAACGACCTATCCAGCGTCAGTAACTCACGCCTTGAGCAAGATCACTGATGCCATCGGCAAATTAACGGTTTCTGCAAACGCGGCAAATGCTTTCCATAATGCAATCAATAGCTATCAAAATCCGTCCCAATTGATCCAAATGCGGATTGGCTGGACATGTTATTTAAAAGGCAACCTTTTACCTGACAGTACCCCATTTCATTTGATTGAGGCTATTGCTGATACCGAAATCACCACCGTACAAAACCAGCTTGTTGCAGGCATCCAAACTGGCGATATCAAGGCGGCAATGGATGAGATCAATCCAATCTTGGCTAATAGCCTTGGGGCTGGTGGTCTTGTTTCAAGACTGACTGACGAGCAGACGAGCAGGCTTAACCACGCCGCCGAAGCATTAGCACGTTCGCTGGACAGCCTGAATAAAGCAACGGAGGCCATTAATCGATTAGCAACTCAGGCTAATGATTCTGCCAATCACGCGCAAAAATCCTTTAGTGATGCCGTCAGCGTTTCAATCATTTCCGGTTTGATTGAAAGCCCTGTCATGGTTGATGCCTTAAAAGCAGTGACGCCTGCATCTGTCATTTCGGCATTGTCATAGGAGCCATCATGTTACTTGGCGGGATGAGTCCATTTTCTACCGTAAAATCACTCAAATTCGGCTGCATTGGCATGATACTGGGTGCTCTCTGTCTTGGCGGATATCTTGCCTACAGCAAATACGAAAGCCTCACAAAGAGTGTTACAGCGCTAAATAAGGCTAATTCTGTATTATCCAATGAGAATAACAGCCTAAAAACCGTTATCGGTTCTCAAAATGAAAATATACGCCTCCTGAATGGTGATATTGCCGCACGCGATAACCGGTTAATTGAATTAGAAGAATCTCAGAAAAATTTAGAGAAAGAAATTAAGCAGCAACAAGAGGAAAGTAATAGTGCTATCAGACAATTTAAAACCATGCTGGCTCATGCTCAGTGCGCTAATCAGCGTATGCCTGATGACATTATCCGGTTGCAACACCAACGCACAGCCGACTTCAACCGGCGTTATGGTGGTTGAAAAGCGGATGGAAACTAAACGACCACCCGCTATAAAAGCGGTGATGTGTACCCTACCAGCCGACAACACGGCGCTTTGGGGGGATAATGTGGTTTATAAGGAAAAAGTTAGGCGGTCGCTGGCAGAGTGTAATAGTAAGAATCAACGAACAAATGAGATGAATGCGAAGCTATAACTGTCTCCGACAGGACTCGCAGCAAAGGTGTTAGCTATCATCCAAGACAACCCTAATTTCTATAAAGCTCTGGCTACGCACTGATTAGCCGTTGTGTCTACAAGTACTAAATCTTGTTCCTGATTTAGTACTCATTGAGATTAGGATTATTCGGTTGTCAATGTCTATGAGTAGAATTATGCTGATAGTATAAATACTGGTATTTATACTAAAATCAGCAATACCGATATTAGTCATTGAGTAACTCATTCAAACGTAATATCAGAGTTCGACGTTGCTTATATGTTAATCTCGACCAAATTTGATCAATTTGTTCTTTTAGCTCTACATCTTTCGCCAGTTCATATGAAGTAATACTGGTTTCACTGCCTGCTAAATTAGAAGGGAAATCTTTATCTTCTAAGTCAGCATAACAATCGGAAAAAAACCAGCTAATAGGCGTATTTAATTCACGGGCGATTATAGCAAGATAACCCACATTGATTTTATTGATCCCTTTCTCAAACCTAGCTACTTGCTGTTGGGAAAGGCCCATTCTTTCAGCCAAATATTGGGTTGTTACCCCCTTCTTTTTTCGCTGTTTTCTGATACGTTCACCTACATTTCTACAAATAGAATGAACCATAAGATCTCCCATAACTGCCTAAAATTAAGGTATTACTATCGATTTACTCTTTTATAGATATCAATTGTAGAAAATAATATCAATGTGACCTTTTTCATTTCATGGACTTTTTGGCAGAAAAATTTAACAAGATGCGATGGGTAACGACTCGCATTTCCCTGCTGTTTAAACCTATTTTATCTCTACATTATCTTTAGGCGGCGTTCGGGGAAATGGGCGTTTTACCATTTTATCGGTTACTGGCTACACTTATTCTGGAATATTCATTAATGACGCTAAAATAAGGGCTGATTATGAAGAGTGATTGGCATCCCGCTGATATTGTAGCCGCAGTACGCAAAACAGGGATCAGTTTATCTGAGTTATCACGCCGATCTGGTTTGAGTTCAGCGACGTTACAAAATGCTATACACCGTCGCTATCCGAAAGGCCAGCGGCTCATTGCAGAACATATCGGCGTGCATCCGTCAGAAATCTGGCCGAGTCGATACGAGGGAAAGATTCAGAAATAAAGCAATAATCGGGATCGCCCCCTACCGGAACCGATCCCTATATGACTGATTCAGCCTGAGCTAACTTATTAAGGCCAGATCGGGTTATTCACCCATTCACGAATAGCAGAGGAATGTTTGTCATCGAGGTAACGCATGGCTTGAATAAAATCGAAATTATATTCATTATCACGCGTCCAAACACCAAGATAAAATTTAAGCATGTGTTTTTCACCTGGGCTTAATAGATCTATCTTCTCTTCGACTTTCTCTTTAAGAAGATTACCGGCCTTCCAATCCCAAAACTCAACGAACTCTGGGTCATGTCTCTGAATAAACGCTTTAAATTTTAGCCTGTCTTCCATTTATAGCCCCTTCGTTTTGTTGTTTTCTGATTTGCTTTTGTAGATATAACACATGAAAGTTAACTCTATACCAACTGAATCATCATGTGGGCATTTCTATCATAGCCGGTATTTTAGGCTGGAAGATTTGTCTGTCGGTTCAATCCGCTGTGATCCTGAGCCATGCCGAGCATGTTGCAGTATTTATCCATTAACGGCCCGCACTTATGATGAACTATCACGCCAATGGTAAAACATGTCATCCATCGGGGCTTTATCGCCCATTTTTTCCAGACACATCTCCTGAATCCCCTTACTGGCACTTCCTCCCCCTATTTCCTGTAAGAACGCATACATCTGGGTCGGCATCGACAAAGACGCAATTTTCGGGGTTTTCAAGGTGCGCTTCTTACCCAACTTCGGCCAAGGGATCTTCCCCATCGTTTTATCGTCCACATCACGCATACTGAAGCTAAACAAGAGCCTATTTTTGTATTCAAGCACAATTTCTTTCGCTGTTTCGCGCAAATCAGCATCGGTCAACACGGATTCAATATGTTGATGGATCACCTTTCTGTCGCGTGTGAAGTATAGATGACTCTGGCGACCGTTGTCATATGTCAGGTAAACGCGATAGCTCATAATTTCCTTATTTACTATTAACTCAATTAGACTAACTGCTGAAAATTCTAAATGATTTTTTTTGGAAAAAATACAAAAAAACACGGCGTTAGGATTATGGCAGGATATTGTAGTTAACCTATCCTAAGCACGTCGAAAAGCTGACTCCCGTATCTTCGCACTCTGAAAAGGGCCATTACGGTGAGTAATAATATTAAAGAATTCAAAGAGCGTCAGAAAGACGTAAATGAACGCGCTGCACAAGTCCTTTCGTTCGCAGCACATGCACAGTTCAGGGATGGTGTGTTCATCGACGATCCACAAGAACGTTACGATAGTATCTTAGCTGCGGCTAAAACTGTCCCGATGTTTGAAGGCGTCAATGCTGAATACGTTGGACAAGTTTCTAGTGCTTGGGCTGATAGTCTGGCGGAATACAGTGATCGCAATGGTCACTACCCCTCATCTGAAATTATTGCTAACTGCCATCATGCGTGTGAACGCCTGATCTTGGAAGCGGCGGCGGAGAAACATGAAGGGGTCGGTGCCGCCATGTTCGAAAGTGTCAAAGCGGATATGTCCACCAGCGATGGTATTATGCGTCAGGCGCTTTTTGCGGCGCTGATCCTGCCGACGGCATTAGGCGCTTCCACAGGCGATGCCTGTACTTTCGTCCCGTGCGAACGTGACGAATCAAACGTCTATGAAGTCTTCAACGTGGCGGGTTCTAAATTTGGCTCCTATAACATCGGTGACGAACTGAACATGCAGTCTGCCGGTGTTTACTCGCAAATGAGCCGTACCTATATTTTCCCCGATAAACAGCAACCCGATGGCACAAAAAAGTCCTTCAAATTCGAGTTGGCTGAGACTCAGGAAGGCCAGGGAATGCCTATCCGGGCGGGTCGCACGGTGCTGATGGTCAACCGCAAACGTTCTGACCGTGACAACAAATCCGGCAAGGTCTACTTTGACGGTCAGGATCATTCCGGTGTGACTTATTCCGTCACCGGCACGATTGATTATGCCAAAGGTGAGATCACGGTTGAATTTAATGGCGACAATATCCCAGCAAAAGGGACTGAGTTAGCCGTTGCGCTTGAAATTGATATTGAGAAAAAAGCCGACCTGATCCCATTGGTTAATCACGGGATGCGTAAATGGACGGTTGTACCGTCCCAATACGTACTGGCAGCGGAACACACCATCCAGTCGCTGATGGATGCTAAACGGGAGTTTGGTCTGGATTTGGCTTCCATGCAATTCTCAGCCGTGCGCAGCTGGCTATCCCATGAAATTGACATGATGCGTCTACGCAAGATCGTCTTTCATACCATCCACGGCAGTGAATTTGATATTGCCTTGCCAACAACCCAGCAATGGGATTCCTACGTTGCGTTGCTGAAATCGGCCATCACGAACGAATCCACCCAAATGACCAACCGTACCAAAAAAACGGGAATTCGTGGCGGGTTTGCGGGGGGGGCTGCGGCTAACTTCATTAAATCTATGCCGGAAACTTACTTCAAACCTGCTGAAGGTTATGTCCAGTCTCCGCGCATTCAGTTCATCGGTACGCTGTTCGGCGTATACCGTATTTTTGAAGTGCCGGAAACGGTCTGTGAACAGCTGTCCAACGAAGGGTGTAAGTTTTCTGCCAACGACATTTTCTTCTACGGCCGTGGTGACAATATCGGCGATGCCGGTTTAGTTGCCGGTGATGCCGTTCCTGCCATTCCCTTTGTGCATCCAACGACAACGTCACTGATCAACCGCACCACACTGTGGGGTTCAGCGGTGAATGAAATTCACCCCAGAAACGGCGAGAAGTATTTCACCAAGCTCACGCTAACCAACACCAAGATTGGCGCTATCGATATGCTCACCGGCAAACTCATCACCGATGGTCATAGCGAAAGCCAGACAAATGCGACGTCTACAACCGTGGATAACGACAAAAAGAACGACAAAAAGAACGACAAAAAAAACCTTGATTAAATTTCATTGATTACGGCGCCAGAAATGGCGCCATAAGGAATAACAAACAAATGAATAAAATTCCTTTCGCTATTGGTCAAGCCACCGGTGTTGCCATTATGCCACCCAACGCGGATGCCACATTTACAAATGCGACGGGTGGATCATCCGTTTTTGCCGGTGTGGTTGTTGCCAAACGGGGTAAACCAAACACCGTACAATACGTCACACCGGATACATTGCAAAAAGTGTTAGGTGATCCGATCCATCCTCATGCAGGCCAACACTTTGAACCGTATCGCCATGTTTATCAGGCGTTAAACGGGGGTAATGGCTATATAGTGCGCGTCGAAACGCCGAACATGAGAATTCCGGTCATTGGGGTGGCTCAAGAAAGAGAATATGGCAAAGCGATCCCTTTCGCAAAAAATGTACCTCCCAGTGATGACATAGAACTAAACGATGACTCTTTCTTCGAAATCTATGTTAATGACGGTGATGCGTCCGCCAATCGCACGTTATCCTTGATTAAGGATGAAAACCAAAAAGGGTTCTTTTTTACCCTCACGCTAAAAGAGACAGACAGTTTTGGTAAACAACACACACTAGATACGATTCAGGTATCGCTTCAGCCTGACGCTATTGATGATATGGGGCAACCCGCTTACTTACCTATTGCCCTGGAAAACAACACACATCGTTTACGTGCGGTTATGGGCAGTCGTGTATCGCGTTTTCCAGACTACTATCAGGGCTTCGAAGATCAGCCTTTTGTTGGCGGATCAGACGGTGACATGAGCAAGATCACCAGTGAAGCGTATGCGCAAGCGATCAAGGCGCTCAGTGCTTCAATGGTGAATTACACCGCCATTTTATCATTAGGTTGTTATGACAGCACCGCCCTGTCCCAATTAGCTAAATTAGCTAATGATGTTCGTGTAGACATGTTTTGCGATTTGCCACCAGCGTCTATGCCATCTGACGCGATTAAAACGGCTCAGGAACAGGGATTTGGTAGTTACGCACATATTTGCCGTTACCATCTTCCTTACAGCTGCCGTGATACTTTCTCCGGTGCACAGGTCGTTTATGGCCTATCTGGTGATGCGTTTACCGCTAAAGCCAAAGGTGTTGCGATGGTGTCAGACGTAGGTGGCTATCATCTCTCACCCGCTGGGCAGTCACGCGGCGTATTGCTCCGACAAAACATCAAGCCACGTCCGGCGGCGGCTGACATTGACCGCGAACTCTACGCAGCGAGTGGGATCAATACCGTTGGTTTTGCCTCCGATGGCTCTGTCATGATCGATGACGCACTCACTACGTATGCCAAGAAAAACTACCTCCGATTCCAGCACGTCAATAGCACATTCAATGCGATTGCTCGCCTTGTTTATGACATCGGCAATGCGTTGAAACATGAACCGGATGGCATTACCCGACGTGGCCTAGAAAGGGAAATCCCTAAGCTGCTTGATCGCTTTGTTGCCTCTGAAGCATTGGTGGCACCGCGTAATGCGGCCAATGGCACCGCGCCATACGTTGTTACCGTCACACAGGATGAATTTGATATGTGGCATATCAGATACGAAGCCTGTCCAACCGGTGTATCACGCCGGATCGTAGCTGAACCGGTGTTAATTCCGTAATTAAGTAGGTGAGGAAAAATGAGTATAAGTAAAGGTCTTTTCACACGCGGAGCGCTGCTGACATCTCGTTTGAGGGCATTCGCCACTCCCGTGGGTCAGGTGGCAATGATGGAGTCCAATCAGGCCAAGATCGCTGGCAACGCGGTTCAACCGGCGTCCCCAATGGGGGATAGCAACACATCAGAGGATATGCTGCTGGAAGCTGTATACAAAAAGGCAGAACAAGACTCTCGCGGGATTGCCGCCGCAGCGGTGATTGATTGGGTTCAAAATGGCGAGGGCACTTTCGATTCATTTGATGAATTTGCGCTGGGACTGGCCGATCTTCTTCAAGATAACGATGAAGCACTGACCGATGAGCAAATCGACGACTACAACATGTGGTTAGGGCTCATGGCAGATGCGGCAGTGGCTATGGGCGCAGATCAAAGCGACGTAACAGCCATGATCGACAACGCCGATGATGATGCCGCTGATGCCGTTCTTTCTGCCATTGATGTGTCACCAGACGACGAAGATAACATCATTGCTGAGTTTTCGGTCACCGGTGGCGATGAAGGGGCAATGATGGAAGCCAGCATCAAGGTCGTACGCGGCGGAGTCGTTAAGTTGATCCGCAAACAGCCGCGTCCGCGTCGCCTCAGTGCGGCCCAAAAAAGTGCGTTGAAAAAAGCCCGCATGAAAGCCCAAACCGCGTCGGCCAAGAAAGCGCGTAAAAAATCCAACCTTGTTCGTAAAAAACGGGGTTTGTAACAACGATGCCACCCGCATTTTAGCTGGTGGTATAAGGGGAGTTTCATGATTTGTGGTGCGGTCATGCCGGATGGTATCAGTCCATTTTTAAAGGCTTATATTACTAACGAAGACTCGATGGTTGTCGGCTATATCGGTGACGGTGCGACGGCAACGCTACAATCCCTCTGGGAATCACCTTTCGAGAATGATTCCATTGGTTCGATGGCGGGGATATCGACTATCGCCAATGGCGCACAGGTCATGACAGACAGTACCTCCATCACCCGTATTAACTCATTAATGGTTTGGCAAGGTCAAAAACCACCGCAAATCACCCTGCCTTTGCATTTTATGGCGAAGCAAGACGCTCAGATCGAGGTCCAGTCAGCCATTATGACGTTATTGCAAATGGCCTCGCCTGAGTTGGGAGTGGCAATGCCCGGAGGAAGACGCCCTGAACCCGTGGTGATCGATATAGGACGCCGGTTAAAACTCACTGATGTTGTAATTCAGGAAGTAAACTTCGAACTCGATGCACCTAAAACGGCTGAGGGGTATTACACACATAACACGGTGACACTTTCGCTCTCCGGTATGCAGGTTCAGAACAGATCAGAAATTCCTTACATGTTTATTTGATGGAGTTAATTAATGGCTGGATTCAGTAATAGTAAAGCGAATAAGGCGTTTTTGAAAAAACGTTTTAACCAATCCAAAGCGGCGGGTGAACGACTCATCGGCGCGGATTATTGGATGGTAATCAAAGGCTACGAACACCTCTCTATCCTTATTCGTACTACACAGCTCGGGGAGTTTACCCGGGAAGACGTTGAGGATTATGCGCCTTCCGGTATCAAAATCAACCAGCACGGCGTATTTAGAAATCAGGGCGAATTTCAGTTTCAGTGTGCAGAAACCATTGAAGGCGTTGTGTTGGCCGCAGTCAAAGAATGGGTGTTGGAAAAAGCGTATATCGACATTGATATTTACCTCGCCAGTGAATCGAAAGATGGTGGATCAGGCAATCCCATTCGTTCATATGAAATGGTGAAGTTGTACTGTGACGCCGTTGATCTGGCGTCTGAAGATATTACGGCGGTTGTTCGCCCTTCTATGCGTGCTGTGTACAACTGGCAGGAATAATAAATGACACCGATGCAACTCTTGGATTCTGTTAAAACGCGATTCAGGCCACTCCTTGTTGTGGAAGAAAACACGCTAAAAGGGATGCTGGTTAAGGCACTGACCGAATATCAAGATCGCGCAGGACTCATTAAACGGATTCATTTAGCGAAAGAGGCAGGGACATCCCTGCCCTATCCTGATGATTATCTTGAGTTAGTCCATGTCATTGATAACCGTAGCTCACTCGTTTTTGCCGAGCCTTATGCCGATCAGCTACAGCTTGATTTACTGGGCGGTGAACGCTACCCGTTGACGTTAGTGTATCTCGCCAATATGCGGGATTGTGATTTAGATAATTGGGTTATTCCCCCCAGCCTCTGTGGTGTACTGGAAAACTACCTGGAGTGCCTGATCGATATTCAAAACACAGAACGTAAGCGGCGAGTGTCGGTATCAGGCAAACTTGATGTTAGTCACCTTCCTGATGAAACCACGCTGTATCAACGTAAAATTGATCTGGAAGACAAAATGTCGTCCAACAGAGCCATTATCACCGGTGCCAGCTTAATGCCGTAAGGAGACGACATGGGGATCTTCAGCGGAGTAGGAAAGTCGCTAGGCTACAACAGCCTGTCCAGCTTCGGTAAAGCCGCAAGCAATAATTTTATTGGCAAAGTTCTGGAACGTTCAACCTCCATACTCTCCGGCAACGCGGGCGGTACGAGAAGTCTAAGTGATGAACTTCGCCATGCGAAATCCATCGCCCACTCTGCCCTGCGTATTCGCTACGCGCAAGGCTGGCAATGGGCTATCGAAGCGGACGGACTGAATGGCTTAGATATGTTTGTCAAAGACATTACTTACGATTCCGTCACGATAGAAACAGAGGCTAAACAGATTGGTGCGGTCGTTTTCAACAAACCCACACACCGGGAAGCGGGCACAATCACGATTACCGTTCGTGATTCCGAAGAGGGTGCCATTGCGCATTGGTTTGATGAAAGAGCAGATCGTGTCACCAATGGAGATGGCACCGTCAATCTTCCGTCTCAATACGCGATGGGAATACGCATATATCGTGTGATGCAAAGCGGCGGCATCGAGCTGGAGAGTGAATTTGACGTCTTTCCGATTTCTCGCGGAGAAACTACGCGAGCCCGTGATCAGGTGACAGAATTTCTTTCCTACCCTCTGACCTTCATTAAGATGTCATCCATTGAAACAAGCACGACATCAATCATGGGTAGCGCCCTACGTAATGCAGCGTCTGGGGCGGTTAGCACAAATAATATTATTAAATTTTAAATGGGTTATGTATGCAAATTCCTGATTTCCCCCTGCCCTCTAATCCCAATGTGGAAATTCGGTTCCGAATGTCTGATGTCGCCGATGCCATGTCATATTGTGGCACTGATCCTGATCAGGAAGAAGCCCTGACAACGCGTTATTTGAATGAAATTCAGTGTGGAGAGAATAAGCATGATGCTGCGCTTTGGACGGCCCAAGACCGGCGCACCGCGTTATGGTGGATCTTCTGTAATTCCAGAATCAACACGACATTAACTGTTTCTTATGTGTGCTCCCATTGCCAAAAAGACCATTATTACGACTACGATGCAAGAGAACTGGATATGACAGCGGGCGTGCTTACCGTTGAAGCCTTTGAAACCGTCTCTATTCCCGTAAACGGCCAACCCAAAGACTGGGTATTGAAGCCATTAGATGGTCGGGCAATGGAACACCTCGAAACCGCACGCAATAACCTGCCACCCCAGAATGACCCTTCTTATCGCAAGGAACTGATTAATCTCAGGGTCATGGAATTAACGCACCAGGCTCATTTGCATGAACAACCGGAAGACTTCATGAAAGCCGCCCAAATCCGTTATGAACTCATAAAACAAATGGCACTGGATACGGAGTTTCCACCGTTAGTCGCCAGTATTGAGCTGATGAATCGCCGCCTGGCTCATGGGCTCGCCATGAAAATTGAAAAAGGGGTCGCTAACCTGCTGCTACCAAAACATGTTTGCCCTAATTCAGGTAAGGAGGGTACGGCCAGTCAATACACTCAGCTGTACACCCCATTTCGGAATCACAACTTCTTTCCAGACTTTAGATCTCAATGGATGGCTGGTATTAACAACTAATCTGGCACTTTACGGTAATCAGCCCACCGGTGATATAGACAGGCTACCTGAATGGCGTGCCTTCAAGATGAATGAATCACTAGAAGAAAAGTTCAAGAAAAATACGTGATGGTGATAACTACATGGTCAACACAGCATTAAAGCTACAAGAACAGGAACGCATCATCAATGCGATTGAAAAAGCCAGTGATGCGGAATTATCGGCCCTTGCGGATATCCGAACCGATATCCGCAATCTGTTCAGCAAAAACGGCAAGGTCAATGCGGGTGACGATGGGTTAATTATCAGCCGGCCATCACGCAGCGTATCAAAAAAAAACCCGCCTAATTCTCTTGGCCTAAAACTCATTGCGGCGGAAAAAGCACCACCAGCCAGCGACACGCAAAACTCAAATAGCGAACAAACGGATAATGTTCGTCATCCAAATGCACACCAAACGGTTGGTAAAATAAAACACACGGCAAACGATAATCAAATAAACGATGTTCGCATCACAAATGACAAGCAAATAAACAACGTTCGTTATCCAAATGCACGCCAAACGGTTGGTAAAACAAAACGCACGGCAAACGATAATCAAATAAACGATGTTCGCATCACAAACGACAAGCAAATAAACAACGTTCGTTATCCAAGCGCACACCAAACGGTTGGTAAAACAAAACGCACGGCAAACGATAATCAAATAAACGATGTTTATATCGCAAATGACAAACAAGCAACACACAAAAATAATGGCACTGACAATCCCCCTAACACCGTTTCATTGAAATCCTATTTGGCGAACAAAAAGGCGCTAAATGGAAACCAAAAAGCGCTCGCGTCGGTAGCCGCAAAAAATATCAAAACGGGAAATGATACTGTCCCGGCAACCTCTACACGTCCCAATAGCGGCAACAAAACCGAACAGCCCCGCACAGCTTCAGGGCGTTTTGCGTCAAAAGACAAAAACGAATCACTCAAAACCAATAAAGCACAGCAACAGGAAAAAAAAGACAACGCGAAAATGCAGGCCGGTTTTCTGCGTAAGCTCGGTGGGATAATGGGAGCGTCAGGCAAGACACTGACAGACACAAAGGAGGGGGGCGCAGTAGATGTTATGGGGTCCGCTGGTGGCTCTTTCTGGAAAGCGGGAAAAGAAGCCGCAAATGTCACCTCTAATGCCGTCAATAACGTGGTTTCACTGCATGATTGGGTTAACGGTAAGCGTGAGAAAACTCAGCCGGCAACAAAACAAGCCGCCATAACCCGTCCCTCTATTCCCGCCCCGGCATTAGGTGGTGAAAAACAGACGAAATCAGCCAACGCATTCTCAGCACAAGACCAAAACAACCAAACAAAAGTTATCAAAGAACAGACCAAATTAACGCAAGCCAATGATGAAAAGGTCATTAGCCTGCTTGAAGATCTCGTTGATAAGAATAAAGAGAAGAATGGTGATGGCATTCTGGGGACACTCTTCAGTGCGCTGGCGATCAAAGCCATCGGAAAAAAAATCGGGGGCAAACTCGGGGCGGCAATTCTGTCTGCGCTGGCGCTGGGTAAAATCAAATCGCTGATATCCAAATTCAGATCCGGCGGCACCGATGACAGCGGTATTGATATTGACGTTGACGGGCGCGATAAAAAGAAAACAAAAACAAAAACAAAAACAAAAAACAAAAAAACCATAAAAAACATAGGAAAAGGTGCAGCAAAAACAACAGCTGCTGTGGCGAGTTCAACGGGTACAATACTGGCGGGCAAAGCAATCCTTGACAGTGCCGAAGATAAGATCAGTGAAAATGCAACCCAAAAAACCGCAACAAAAGGGGCGGAAAAAGCGGCAGAGAGCAGTGCGGAAAAAACGACAAAAGCAGGGGCAGGAAAAAGCGCCGCCAAAGCAGCGGGAAAACTCGCAGCCAAAACAGCACTTAAAGCGGTTCCGGTTGTTGGAACAGTTTTAGGCGCAGGTTGGGATGCCTATGACGGTTTTACAGATACCGACGCACAACGTGAAACCTTTGGCCTAAAAGACGGCCAGGAAGCCACAACCCGTCAAAAAACAGAGTATGCCCTGGCAAACGTGGCTGATCTCGGGGGATTAGTGTCTGGCTCTGCCGGATTGTTGGCGGATGGGGCTAAATGGCTGGGCATGGACAGCGCGTCCGACGCATTGACATTTGATGCCGGTGACATTGCTAAGGCATTAGACAATAAAGTGACCGGTGTCCTTAATTTGTTCTCTTCTGATGACCAAAATAAAAAAGATGCACAACAGCTTAAACAAAGCGAATCAGAAAATATTGAGTTGGTTCAGGCTATCACTGAAGGCGCAGACAAAACAACTCAGGCCGTAAACAGTTTAGCCAATCAAATTCCCCTGCTTGGTGCTGAAATGGGACAAGATGGTAAGACAGTGCCTACTGTGTCTCCAACTACACCGCTTCAAAATAATTTTGGTGACGGCTTGAATATTGGGGGTAAAAACGCCAGCAACCGAAATTTCCGCAATAATAATTTTGGTAACTTGGTCTATGTCGGGCAGAAGGGCGCTCGCCTTGAAGATGCCAATGCAAAAGGCGAGCGTACTTTCGCTAAGTTTGATACCCCAGAAGAGGGCATGAGGGCGCTTGCCAATCAAATTACGGCATATGCTAACGGAACGTCAAAAGCGGTCGGTTATCAAAAACTCAATACCGTTGAATCCATCATTACTAAATATGCGCCCAAAAATGAAAATAACACCGAAGCGTATATAGACAATTTATCAAACGCGTTAGATGTTAAAGCCGATCAGCAACTGGATCTATCAAACCCTGAAGTCATGACAAAGATGATCAGGGCTATTTCCACCATTGAAGGGGGAAACCCCCAAGTAACCGATGAATTTATCAAAAATGCAATCGGTACTCGTGACGAATCAGCCAATTCATGGGTCGGTAAGTTTAGCCCAGAAACATTGGCCCATGTGAACAAAGCACGAGCAGAAAATGGGCTGACAGCCATTCATTCAGGTGAACAATTTAGTGCGCCTGAAACCATAGGCACAACGGCTCAGGCGAAAGGAAACATGGCGTCTGTCGCATCACTGGCGACGACAGCACCTGAATCAAAAACAAAATACCAAGAGCACCAAGAGCACCAAGAGCACCAAGAAGCCAAAGATGTTAAAACGTCGGATGATAAAAAAACAGGCTATTGGGACAGTATCAAGGATGCGCGTAATATCGCGGATGAAAAGATCACTAACGTGTTAGAAGGCAATAATGTTGCCGGTATTCGCCTGAATAGACCGGATGCAGGGTTAACACTCCCAGCGAATGCCAGTGCGAAAAATCTGCCTGCCGGATTACGAACGGCCATGCTGCCCGCCGATCAGATTGCCCTGGCACATAAAACGAAACGTGTCGAAAATCGGGCTTACAACCCGCTAGAACAAACACAAAGTTACAGAGAAAATATCCCCGTATCTGCCATAACATCGGCTAACAAGGGCAGTATTTCAGTTGCCCTGGCAAAGAATGTAAATGAGCCGTTACCAGAACCTAAACCGGCTTCTGGCAGTTTTTCACAAACGTTAGCGGATATTGTCTTGCCTAGCATGGCCGATACCGCTAAGAGCATGACACAAGGTTTTTCCAGCAGTGGAATGCTTGACGATATGCTAGGCACACTTGGATTGGATAACAGCCAAACTAGCGCATTTTCTCCCCTCACGGGCTTTATATCCCAACAAATTGATAGCGGTGTGCATGGAATGGTAGATACCGTTGCCAATACGGTCCGTCAACCGGTCAGCATGACCATGCCCAGTCGTCTGCCCACCGTGACGGATCTCGCTGCCAGTGGGGTAAAAACGCCGGTCACACGCGATAAATCGTCCAGCAATACAGATAGCGCCATGCTTACCCAGTTGCAAAAAATATCGGCGTCTATCGAAAAACTGATCGGCGTTCAAAAAGAAGCAAATAACAATGGAAAAGACCCCAATACAACCGAGAATTCCGCGCAACCAGCACCGAGAAGCGATATTCCGCTGGGTGCCGCAAACGACGCACTATCCGAAATGCTCAGAGACAGGAATCACTAGGAATGAATGAGATTGACTGCTTACTACGTATCGATGCTGGTGGCTTAACCCTCAAGTCAGGAGAAAGCGAAGCCTTGCCAGCACGGTTAGAGGAATGGTTACGTACTCCCATTGGGAGTATTTATGGCTTACCTGAGTGGGGCAATCCTTTAGTGGAATTCAAACATGAGCCAACCAACCAGCTTGTGGCCGTCTTCATTGAGAATCGTTTGATCTCCAAATTACGGACTGATGTTCCCGAAATCAGCCTGTCTGGGATACGCTGCGCACCCGCTAACGATGCCATAGATATGTATGTAATCACATTCCAAATACAAACCGGTACAGTCACGATTGGGCTGCAAAAGGGGAATTAATGACTATTCAGGATTTACTCGACAAATTTAATGAAACACTTCAGCAGAATAGCTGGTGGGCGCGTTTCACGAACAGCCAGTTCGTCAAAATGATGGTAATTTTTGGCGCACAAGTTATTTATTATGCGCAAACCTTTGCTGAACGCGCCTTAGCGGAGGGATTTATTTCAACAGCGACCAAACGTTCATCCATCTTGGCCGCCGCTGAAGATAAGGGCTATGTAGGCCGATTAATTACCCCCAGCAGTGGGTTAGCGTCCGTGCGAAATAAGACATCCAACCGCATTCAGTTACCGGCGTTTTCGACTTACTTATCCGATCATCAGTATCCATACATGATCATGGATGTGTTAGATATCCCCGCTGGCGAAACGATTACAGATATCAATATTAAACAGATGGAGATTGTTAAAGTCACAAAAAACGTCCAGCTGGAAGAAGATTTTACGTCTGTCATTCTGCCTAAAAATCTGACCGCTGAATGCGTGAAGATTGACGTCTACGTCACCATTGATGGTGTCGAAGCATTATGGGAAGAAAACCCGCAATTCCGCCTCGCAACAGGGACAAGTCAAAACTACGTCCTGTTTTATAAACCAACAGAACAATTAGGCATTCGCTTTGGCGATGGGTCTATCGGGAAAAAACCCCCAGAGGGCAGTATCATCGATATTCACGTTTGGTGCAGTGCCGGGGATATCACGTTGGTAGAAGGACAAAAGTTGATACCGTCGAATTCATTTTCTGCCTACACCAATAATTTAGAAATTATCACCACAACCCCTATCACCAACGGTGCAGGGAGTGAAACAACGGAAGAAATCCGAAACCGCGCTCAATACTACATTGCCTATGACGATCAGGTGGTTTGGGGTGGGGACTACAAATTTTATTTGAAGTCAAAAATTGTCGGCACGTCATGGCTTAACATCTGGGGAGAGCAGCAACAGGAAAAATCCACCGGCATTAAGGATCTGAATAATATTAACGCGATTTTCATTTGTGGCCATAAGCCCCAATCAACGCAGGGATCATTGAAAAAAGAAATTTTAGATGCCCTAGAATCCATTCCCAATGCGCTGAACAAAAAGTTCGTTTATGTCGAATCTAACGAACTGCCCTTCACGATAAAGCTCACAGGGGTTGCTATCAAAAGCGTCATTATTTCAGATGCAAAAACCAAAATCCGTGATCAGTTAAATACCCAGTTCGGGCGCGATGCCACCAGCTTTGATTCAAACAGCGCCGGTGATTTTGAACAGATCCGGGTCAATAACCTGTGGGCTTGTGTTGAATCGTTGGATGTACTGGCTGAATTCAACATTGAGGTTATTGGTATGACGGAGGCAAAACAGCTGAATGATTTTATCTATCTCGATACTGAGAATTCAGTGTTCGAAATCGCTTATTAAGGCCAGACATGATTAAGGATTGGTTAAAGAACAGGCTTACACCAGAAAAGCAAAAATCAAAACTGTGGTGTGAGTTTACAGACAGCTTACAAGCCGTTTTAGAAAAAACGGTAGAGCCATTGTTGGAGCGCCTTTCCAATAGGAAGTCGATCTTTACAATGCACCCTGAAGACCTGGATAAGCGCATCGCAGAGCTGGGGAAATTTTTCATCATTCGGACGGAAAACGAGAAAAGCAAACCAATTTTGCTCTCTCAGCGTCTTGATGAGATCCATTTTAAGGGCACGGAAAGGCCCATTTCCTCCACCTTTTGGCGGGAATTTAACAACCTGCCGGCCAAATGGACGCCTTTATGGGCCCCTCTGGATCAAGAGCACTTTCCCTATGGGACAGTGTTTCTTCCGCAGGAGCTGGTAGAAACCGCCAAATCACGCTATGGCGAGTTTTTTCTGACCTCGCGGGGGGTAATCCAATTGTCACTCAACACGCTGTATGAACAATATGGCTACAAAGAGCAGGCAAAGCTGTTCAGAAGATTAACGGAACAATTTGATCAGGTTATTGCGCCTCTTATTCCATTGGAAATCGTGTATAACGGCTTTCATTTTTTTTTCTACTTCACCATCACGGAAGAAGCGGAATTACTGATCCTCAAACAGCTCCGCATATTCATCGATGCGCAATTTAAACTTCAGGATGTCACCAACACATTATCGGGATATACCCGCCAGTTAAGACTGCCAAATCAGACCATCAGCGCCATTATCCGCCCGCTGAAACAGCGCATACATCGCTTTGATGAAATGCCCCTTGATGCGTGGGCGTTAGATTTACACCAAACGCCCCCTATTATTCCCGTCCCTTTTGGCACGCAAAATGATCCACGGCTGATCCTCATTGATAACAAAATATGGATATCCACTGAAGGCCATTATGGGTGTCTTGTGTCACTGAAAGGGGCAGGGATAAAACGCTATTCATTTCCATCATGGGCGAAAAAGGCGTGTTTACCTATTCCCGCTGAACAGATCGCACAGGTAGAAAAAATAATCTACTGTGTCATGCCAGAATTTCTTCTTTATGAATCCCAGCTTGCGGAACACAACGATGCCGTTCGCCTGAAGCAAACAGCAGAACAGGTGCGTATCAGCGCCATACCAGAAAAGCTCGACACAGTTGAAAGCATACGCTTTAACACCCAGCTCTCACCCAATATTCAGCTGAAAGATGACAGCGATATCACTCGCCTGCAACACATGGCTGAACAGATACGTGTCAGCGCCATACCGGAAAAAAGTGAGACGATCGAAAGTATATGGTTTAACACGGGGCTCTCATCCACCATCGCACCTGTCGAATTCAACACCTTCACCCGCCTGAATATGACGGAAATACGCCTTTTCTACGCGGTACAGCTACATAATAAGCGGGATACCGTTCGCCTTGAACGGACAACCGAACAAGTGCGTATCAGCGCCATACCGGAAAAGAGTGACACGGTTGAAAGAATGCGATTCAACACCGAACTGTCGTCCAAGATAGCGCCGGTCGAATTCCAGACACTCACCCGCCTGAACATGGCGGAAACGCGTCTGTTTTACATCGCTCAACTGCATGATCGCAGTGACATCATCCGTTTTAAACACTCGACTAAGCAAGTCCGCGTCAGTACAGTACCGGAAAAACGCGACACGGTTAACAAGATGCAAGTGGGTGCCGAACTTTCATCCAACATGGCACCTGTCGAATTCAACGCCCAAACTACCCATTTGAAAATGAAAATGGACGAAGTGCCATTAGACATGTGGGCGCTTGATGTCAACGTCCTCGCGCCGCCTGTCTTTATGGGTGATCCCCGTCTTAGGGAAGTATCCGGCCGGGTCATCCTTGAAACAACAGGACAGCGAGGCTGTTTGGTCAGTTACTCAGACGGTAAAATGAGCAGTTATGAGTTCCCGATGGGAACCACTGAAGTGCAGCTGCCAAGCGATGGTTTACATTCATTTAACGATATAGTGAAGATCGTCTTTATCTAGTCAACGCTAGACCAAATAAACCCCACAAGAAGGACTTTTGAGATGAAACTAACTGAATTACAACAGCAAATTCACCAGCAAAATGTTGATGCGGATTGGTGTGACAATCCAAGAGAACGAGGCACGTTACTTTGTTTAATTCACTCAGAAATCAGCGAGGCAATGGAGGGAGAGCGTAAAAATTTGATGGACGACCATTTGCCTCATCGTCCTATGTCTGAGGTCGAATTGGCTGATGCAGTGATTCGAATTTTAGATTATGCAGAGGCATTTGGTTATGACATCGAGAGCGCGATTGCTGAAAAGTTAGCATACAACAGACACCGGGCAGACCATAAACGAGAGAATCGCACCAAGACTGGCGGTAAGGCATTTTAATGAAAATCAAAACAAGCGAACTGACGGGACGGGCGTTGGACTGGGCTGTGGCTAGGGCTGTTGGTATGGATATTTATATGGTAAATCACCATGATAATGAGTACAAATGGATTGGTAATGGTAGAGTTAGACAGGCAGCATTTGAAAAACCGATTATCACGGTTGGATTGTGTAATGACGTGCATATTGAATTCGAAGCTGAATCAAAACCGTATTCACCATCAACCGATTGGGCGCGGTGCGGGCCGTTGATTGAGAAGCACCATGTTGAATTAAACTTCAATTCAGTCAGTGAAGAGTGGTCGGCATACATATTTAATTTCGAAGAGCTTGAAAGTGTAATTGAAGATGGTGACACACCACAAATTGCCATCTGTCGTGCTGTCGTCGCTGCACAGTTAGGCGACGAGGTAGAGATACCGGATGAACTGATGGAGGGAGAAAGTTAAAAAACTGCGGGGATTAATTGACAGTTATTCAGGCATGGAACCAGAGGGCAAATAACGATGACCAGAGCAGCGATTGAGCGACTGAACAATTCAGCAGGCCATAATTATCAGTGGTCAGAAATGTGTCGGGTTCACCTCTGTAAAGGGTGTGGTACAGCAGAGCACCGCAGCGGCTGGTATTGGTGGGCTGGTTATAAATCAAAAGTTGAGCCGCCGTGTTACCAACGATGCTCTGAGGATGAACTACTGAAATGGCAAGAAAAGGCTATTTTCGAAGGGATATAACGGAGGTTAGATGGATAATTTTTGCCTGCATGAATCGAATAAAAAACTATTTTACGAAAATCTAAAACAACTACTCGACACTCACCAAAAACTCAGTATCTCAGTCAAACCCTACAGAAAAAAACGCTCACTATCTATCTCAGAATGCCCTATGGGTTTATTGAGAAATTATAGTTCCAATATACTGCCGTAAAATACACAGAATGAGGTTGTTTTATGGCAGATGCTCTCGCCTCCGTATCAAACGGAAAGCTCTACAAAGGTCAATTACTGAACTATTACTACAGCCGCCGTGCTGAATCTGCAATCGGTGTTAACGGCCAATTTTTAATTACCAAAGGCTGGTTTGGTACTTCCTCGCTGGTCACCGCCAACCCGACCGGTGGTTGGGATATTGCCAATATTCCCTTGGATTTTGCAAATAAAGATCTTCTGAAGAAATTCGCTGAATGTTCGCTTATCTGTACCGTATCCGGTAGCACCATCTCAATCAATGCGACATTGCCTGAAGCCGATCTTCCTGAAGATAAAGCCTTTGATTTCAACACACTGGCACTGGTGGATAACAAAGGCAATATTTTCGGTGTGTTGTGCTGTCAGCAAGACACGCTGCATAAGGGCAAATTATTTACCGCATTAATGACAATCGAGCAGAAGGTAGCCTAATGTCTCAGGTAATCAATGAAGCCGTCGTGCTTTCCAGTGAAAGCGGCTCCCTGCCACTGTTGGCCGATGTACAATATTTGGAGCCATACACATCAAGCGCCTTAAATCGTAAGCTGAAAGGGATCTTACGGGCAGGTATTTATGCCGGATTTCACCCCAAAGCGGGTGCTGGACTGTCAGTGATGATCACCTCCGCCTCAGAGAAAGACGGGCAGGGCGCAGCATCAATCAACGTCGGTAAAAGTCAGATTTCCATTCAACAGGTGAAAGATGTCATTGTTCCGGTTCCGGCCAGTAAAACCAGCATCATTGCGCTGGAGGCCAATTTTGAATTTGGCAAAGTCACCAACCAAGTAGATTCATCCTCCACGCTTAACGCGGCTCATATCGTCGTGGTAGACGTTTCTCAGGGTATATCAGGCAATCAGTTAGAGTTATGCCGTGTTAACGTCCCTATGGACGCTAAGGCTGTGACACATGCCATGATTGATACCTCACATCGTGTGGCGCAAACTGTTGGTATCACATTAAGCGAAAAGATCGACAGTGATGATGAAGGGATTGCCGCCAATCCCAAAGCCGTCAATATTCTCAGGAAAACATTGCTTGGTGATGCCCCTAATGGCTTAAACACCTTCGGCCAGCTGGCAAAATCGCTTGGCGGAAATAAAAACTTTGCTGAAACGACGAACAATGCGTTATCGGGGAAGATGTCAAAACAGGAAGTAGCTTTTCTTGATGACACGGGCAAATTTCAACATTGCTTATCGAGCGGTTTTTACAAGGTGGGAATTAAGAATATCGCGGCGGTTGCCGATGCACCGGCAGGGTTTTACGGTTACGGTATTCTGGAAGTACACAATAGCAATGGCGTCATTGCCCAGCGTTACACTGCCCATAATGGACAAGTCGCAGTACGACAATCCTGGGACAACGGGGCTAAATGGATCGGATGGACTGCGATCTATTCATCCACCACCAAACCCAATGCCGCCGATGTCGGGGCCTACGGCAAGGGCGAGACGTACAGCAGGGCCGAGACAGACAAACAGGTCAATGATGCCAAAACTGCCGCCGCC
>NZ_LFCV01000012.1 GCF_001037465.1 Xenorhabdus khoisanae | reverse complement strand
TCCAGTCATCAGGGAGCAACAGGCTCCCGCTTTTAGGCACTATAAGGCCGGAAATCTGCGAGGAACCACGCCTCATCTCTCAATTCCAGCACGGTGCCAAAGGTTCAGTGGTTGGGATGCGTTCATTACATTCTATATTGAAAAAACAATTTATTGAAAAAAACAAGTTTATTGAGAACAAACAAGGCAAGCAATCGAATTGTCTTATAAAAAACAAGTCTTGATTAAATTTCATAAAATCCGCCCAAATTGTTTGTTTTCTGATATGAATAGAGCGTTAGAGATAAACAAAAGAACAGCTCTAATCTTGACAGATACAGGGTAGATGCCGATTGAACCAGCTATCTGGTGAAATGGGTGACATACAGCAACACAGGGCCAGAAACCACATGAATCAACAATATTCCGCAATGCGAAGTAATGTCAGTATGCTCGGTAAGTTGCTGGGCGACACGATTAAAGAGGCTTTGGGAGAAGACATTCTTGATAAGGTTGAAATGATCAGGAAGTTATCCAAATCATCCCGTGCAGGTAACGAGGCTCATCGTCAGCAGCTTTTATCGACACTGGAAAATTTATCTAATGATGAATTACTCCCTGTCGCTCGTGCCTTTAACCAGTTTTTAAATTTGGCTAACGTTGCCGAACAATATCACAGCATTTCGCCTCATGGTGAAGCTGCGAGTAATCCGGTAGCGCTGGCAGCATTATTCAATCGTCTGAAAGACAAACAATTCAGTAATGATGATTTGATCAAAGCAGTGAATGACTTAGCGATTGAACTAGTCTTGACGGCACACCCGACAGAAATTGCCCGCCGAACATTGATTCATAAACTCGTTGAAGTGAATGGTTGTTTGGCACAGCTTGACCATGATGATTTGGCCGATTATGAGCACAATAATATCATGCGTCGCCTGCGCCAGTTGATCGCCCAATCATGGCATACCGATGAAATTCGCAAAATCCGCCCAACGCCAATTGATGAAGCAAAATGGGGATTTGCGGTAGTTGAAAACAGTCTGTGGGAAGGTGTGCCAGCGTTCCTGCGTGAATTCAATGAACAACTGGAAGAATCCATCGGATATAGCTTGCCAGTGGAAGCCGTGCCAGTTCGTTTCACTTCCTGGATGGGGGGAGATCGTGATGGTAACCCTAATGTTACCGCCGAAATTACCCGCCATGTCCTGTTGCTCAGCCGTTGGAAGGCCGCAGATCTGTTTTTGAAAGATATTCAGATTCTCGTTTCTGAACTCTCCATGTCGGAATGTACACCTGAACTGCGCCAAATGGCGGGTGGTGAGCATGTTTTAGAGCCTTACCGTGAAATTGCCAAACAATTGCGAACGCAATTAAGTAACACTCTGGCTTATTTGGAGAAATGTCTTAAAGGTGAACAAGCCTTGCCACCAGCGGATTTGTTGCTGCATAACGAACAGCTATGGCAACCCTTGTATGCTTGTTATCAATCCCTGAAAGCCTGCGGGATGGAGATTATTGCGAATGGGCAGTTGCTGGATACCTTGCGACGGGTCCGCTGCTTTGGCCTCTCTTTGGTACGTATCGATGTTCGTCAGGAAAGTACCCGTCATACTGACGCCATTGCAGAGTTAACGCAATATTTGGAAATGGGAGATTATGCGAGCTGGCCTGAGGCCGAGAAACAGGCATTTCTGCTGCGTGAATTAAACTCGAAACGGCCTCTGATCCCGCGTGACTGGCAGCCAAGTGCAGACACCCAAGAGGTTTTTGCAACTTGCAAAGTCATTGCCGAATCGCCACAAGATGCGATTGCCGCTTATGTTATTTCCATGGCGAAAGTGCCTTCTGATGTTTTGGCTGTGAAATTATTGCTGAAAGAGGCAGGTTGTTCATTGTCATTACCCGTAGCGCCGTTGTTCGAAACCCTTGATGACCTGAATAACGCAGAAAGTGTGATTCGGCAATTGCTGGGAATAACCTGGTATCGCGATCTGATTAAGGATAAGCAGATGGTGATGATCGGTTATTCAGATTCAGCGAAAGATGCCGGGGTGATGGCGGCATCTTGGGCACAATACCGGGCACAGGATGCGTTGATCAAATTGTGTGAACAAGAAGGTGTGACATTAACTTTGTTCCACGGACGCGGCGGCACGATTGGTCGTGGTGGTGCGCCAGCACACTCTGCTTTGCTCTCTCAGCCACCGGGCAGTCTGAAAGGGGGATTGCGTGTCACCGAGCAGGGAGAAATGATCCGCTTTAAGTTCGGCTTGCCGCAAGTGACGATCAGCAGTCTGGCTTTGTATGCCAGTGCGATACTGGAAGCAAACTTATTGCCACCGCCGGAACCCAAACCAGAATGGCATCAGATCATGGATACGCTCTCGGATGTTTCCTGCGATATGTATCGTGATTATGTGCGTGAACAACCGGAGTTTGTGCCTTATTTCAGGGCCGCAACGCCTGAGCAAGAATTAGCAAAATTACCGTTGGGTTCGCGACCGGCTAAACGTCGTCCGACTGGCGGTGTAGAAAGTCTGCGAGCTATCCCGTGGATATTCGCATGGACACAGAACCGCCTGATGTTGCCGGCATGGTTGGGAGCGGGCGCAGCACTGCAACGCATCATCGATGAAGGAAAACTATCGGTTTTAACGGATATGTGCCGCGACTGGCCATTCTTCAATACACGTATCGCCATGTTGGAGATGGTGTTTGCCAAAGCGGATTTATGGCTGGCGGAGTATTACGACCAACGTTTGGTGGAGCCAAAACTGTGGCCTCTGGGAGTAAAATTGCGCAATCAGCTTGCGGAGAATATCAAAACGGTACTCGTCATTGCGCAGGATGAGCAATTGATGGCGAATTTACCGTGGATTGCAGAATCCATCGCTTTGCGTAACGTATATACCGATCCGTTGAACGTACTACAAGCGGAATTGCTACAGCGTTCTCGCCAACAGGAAAATCCTGACCCGCATCTTGAACAGGCGCTGATGGTGACCATTGCAGGTGTTGCGGCAGGAATGCGCAATACGGGGTAGTTTTTTAAGAATTTTCAAATCATCAAAGCCGAATGGGGAACTGTTCGGCTTTGATTTAAAATCATTAAGAAGGCCGGACGCCTAACGTATGGCAGATGGCATAACTCAGTTCTGCCCGGTTCAGGGTATAAAAATGAAAATCTTTCACCCCTTCACGACTGAGAATTTTTACCATGTCCATTGCGATAGAAGCACCGACTAAGTTGCGGCTTTCCGGGTCATCCTCCAGCCCTTCAAACATTCTTGTCATCCAACTTGGAATACGAACATTAGTTATGGTGGCAAATCGTTGTAACTGACGGAAGTTCGAAACAGGCAAAATGCCCGGTACAATTTCTACATCAATTCCCGTTGCGACGCAGCGATCGCGAAAACGCAGGTAACTTTCCACATCGAAAAAGAATTGGGTAATGGCACGATTGGCTCCCGCATCAATTTTGCGCTTTAGATTAATCAGATCAGCCTGCGCGCTTTTCGCTTCTGGATGTACTTCCGGGTAAGCAGCAACAGAGATATCAAAATCGGCCTCTTTTTTTAAAAGCTCTACTAAATCAGCACCATACATTTCTGGTTTGCCGCTGTCATTAGGTAAATCGCCACGTAACGCCACGATATGGCGAATGCCATTTCGCCAATAATCATGGGCAATATCGCGTAGCTCTTCACGGCTGGCATCAATGCAGGTCAGGTGTGGTGCTGCATCCAATCCCGTTTTTTCTTTGATTCCCTTGATGATGCTATGAGTACGATTACGTTCACCTGAGTTGGCTCCATAAGTGACGGAGACAAATTTGGGTTTCAGCTTGCTCAAACGGTCAATGGATTTCCACAGGGTTTGTTCCATCTCAGGAGTACTGGGTGGAAAGAATTCAAAGGAAACTCGAATTTGCCCATCAAGTTCAGCTAAATTCTGATTCAGCGCTTCTCGCTGATTAGCGTGAAAAAAACTCATACCCTGTGCCCTCTTGAACAAGCGGAGTTTTTGGCTATATCCGCTTATTTTTGGATGTTTAAATGTTTATATGTCTATCCGTTTAGATGTCTAAATAGAATGAGCGAAGCGGGATTTTTAGTCAATTGAGAAATGGCTTATTTCCGATGAGTAATATTCAAAGTGATCAGGAAATAAATTCATGTTTGGGGGATGGTTTGCATTTAAACCTGTTTGAATGAAGAGTTATCATCAGTCTGTATTGGATGCTATTTATACTAGTGCTATGGTAAAAAAGAAGCAGGTGTACTTTTTTATAAGGTGGTTTGTATTTTGATCGAATAGAGAAGTAAAAATTAAAACAAGGAAAGCGAAAGTATGAATAGTGCTGAAAGCCAACTAATTACTCAAAAAATTTTATCCATTGATGAACAAAGAGATTTTAGCGATTTTGTAGTATATGTTGATGAAAGTGGGGATCACGGCTTGGTGCAACTTGATAAAAATTACCCTGTATTTGTTTTAGCTTTTTGTATTTTCTACAAGGAACATTATCTTTCGAAAGTAGTACCAAAGTTACAGAAGCTTAAATTTGACTATTTCGGTCATGATCTTGTGATCCTTCATGAACATGAAATCCGTAAAGAAAAAGGAGACTTTACAATTTTTAAGAATAGGGAAGAAAAGAATCAGTTCCTAGATCGACTGAACTCTATCATCAGTGAAAGTAACTTTATACTGTCATCATGCGTGATTGAAAAGCACAAATTGAACGTTAACAAAGATGAGATTCAGAACCCGTATCACATTGCATTACGTCATTGCCTAGAGACTTTATATGATTTTGTAGTAGAAAAAGGGCAACAAGAGCGAGAAACGCACGTTATTATGGAAAAACGGGGAATTAAAGAAGACCGTGAGCTTGAGCTGGAGTTTCGTCGAATTTGTGATGGAGAAAATAAATATCACAGAGATTTACCCTTTAAGATCAGGATGGCAGCCAAAACAAGTAATTCCTCTGGTCTACAACTCGCTGATTTAGTTGCTAGACCTATTGGTAGACATGTTTTGAAACCAGAGCAGTTTAACCGAGCATTCGATATATTGAAGGAAAAGTTCTATTGTGAAGGAGGAAGAAATGCTGTTGGGATGGGATATAAACAGTGGGGGTTAAAAATTTTTCCCCAGCCCTAAATAGCGAAAAACCCCGATGCACTCACCGAGGTTATAACGCCGACCGGGCACTCCCAATCCATTTATAGTACTAATTATGAGCATTTTTTGAGAGAAAATCAATTAGTAATTTGACGATTGGGAGAACAGTTGTTTTTAGTTCACGGCTTTTTAATGGGGGCTCAAACAAAAATGCTCCACAAGCTGCGAAAGCAGTTTCCTTGTTGGTTCAATAAATGCCATGTCCAAGAATTCATCGGGTTGATGTGCTTGTTCAATCGAACCCGGGCCTAAGACTAATGTCGGACACAACTCCTGAATAAAAGGGGCTTCTGTACAGTAGTTGACGGTATCCGCTTTCGTTCCCAACAATTTTTCAATCACGCCAACCAGTTTATGGTCTGTTGGGCACTCATAACCCGGAACCGGGGGGTGGAGTTCCGTCACGTTCAGGCGCCCAGGCCAGCGTTGTTTTACGGGTTCCAGTGCCTCATCAAGCAATCCGTTTAAATCCTGCAAAGTTAATCCAGGAAGAGGGCGGATATCCATATGCAGCTCGCAGCAAGCACAGATGCGGTTTGCAGCATCCCCGCCATGAATATGGCCGAAATTCATGGTCGGATAGGGAATGACAAAGGCCGGATTGTGATAGCGTTCTTGCAAAGTGTTGCGCAGTTTCATCAATTGAGTAATGGATTCATGCATCAGATCAATGGCATTAACACCTCGCGCGGGATCGCTGGAATGCCCTGATTTTCCTTCAATACGGATCGATTGAGCCATATGTCCTTTATGGGCGCGGATCGGTTGTAATGATGTTGGTTCGCCAATAATTGCGAAATCAGGCCGAATGTTGGCATTGGCAGCAAAGTAACGTGCTCCGGCCATTGATGTTTCTTCATCAGCGGTAGCCAGAATATAAAGAGGATGAGAGAGTTTACTGACATCAATATCCCGCAGAGCATCAACGATAAAGGCAAAAAAACCTTTCATATCAGCCGTTCCAAGCCCATATAACTTACCATCGCATTCGGTCAGTGTGAATGGATCTTGTGTCCAGCGCCCTGCATCAAAAGGAACGGTATCCGTATGACCGCACAGTAGTAACCCTCCCGAACCACTGCCCAATGTAGCCAGTAGATTGAATTTACCCCGGGTTTCAGGGACTGCTTGAATTTCAATCGAAAAACCAATCTCTTTTAGCCATTCCGCCAGAAGATTGATAACAACTTCATTGCTTTGATCCAGCTCCGCATCGATGGCACTGATAGAAGGCGCTGCAATGAGCTGATGATATAACTTAATAAATGGCGGTAATTTGATATTCACTGTTGACAGCCCTTACTCATAATAGTATCAATATTAATTCATTTTAACTGAATAAAAATGCAATTATATCGTTGGGTTAATACTACAAGGTGAATAAATCCCATGTTGAATGCTTTGATAGTTGGTGCCAGTGGTTATACCGGAGCTGAGTTAGCAGCATATCTGCAACGCCATCCTCATGTCCATCTCTCCGGTTTGATGGTTTCTTCCCAAAGTTTAGATGCGGGGACATGTTTTTCATCACTTTACCCGCAATATAAAGGCATGCTTGATTTACCCTTACAGCCGTTGACTGATGTTTCTGAGGCGGCGCGTGGTATTGATGTGGTTTTTCTCGCGACGGCTCATGAGGTCAGCCATGACATTGCACCAATATTTCTGGAATCGGGCTGTATTGTGTTTGATTTATCAGGTGCCTACCGCGTACAAAATACACAGTTTTATAAAAAATACTATGGATTCGAACATAAAAATTCAGCATGGTTAGAGCAGGCAGTGTATGGGTTGGCAGAATGGCAGGCAGAAAAAATCAAGCAAGCCCGGTTGGTTGCGGTGCCCGGTTGTTACCCTACTGTTTCCCAACTTTCATTGAAACCACTGCTCGAAAAAAATTTACTGGATACGGAATATTGGCCCGTGATCAATGCGGTCAGTGGTGTCAGTGGCGCTGGGCGGAAGGCATCAATAACCAACAGTTTCTGTGAAGTCAGTTTGCAACCTTATGGTGTTTTTAACCATCGCCATCAACCTGAAATTGCGACACATTTAGGTACAGAAGTGATCTTCACACCTCATTTGGGCAATTTTTCACGCGGGATTCTTGCCACAATTACCTGCAAACTGAAATCGGGTGTGACAGAAGAACAAGTTAGAGAGACTTATCTACAGGCTTATCACGATAAGCCGCTGGTACGTTTATATAGTCAAGGTGTACCTGCGCTGAAATCTGTTGTTGGTTTGCCGTTCTGCGATATTGGTTTCGCTGTTCAGGGGCAACACCTGATCATCGTGGGAGCTGAGGATAATTTGCTGAAAGGTGCCGCCGCACAGGCCGTGCAGTGCATGAATATTCGTTTTGGGTATGAGGAAACGCAGGCGTTGCTTTAATCCAAAATAGATTGAATTCCAAAGAATCAAAATTCCGACAGATGTTAATACTGACAGAGGATAAATCCGATGGAGCCGTTAGTTATCAAGTTGGGTGGAGTGCTATTAGATAGCGAAGAAGCACTGGAACGTTTATTTACCACATTGCAGTTATACCGAAAAACCCATAAGCGCCCGCTGGTCATTGTCCATGGTGGTGGCTGTTTGGTTGATGAGCTGATGCAGAAATTGCAGTTACCGATTTTGAAACAGCAAGGTCTGCGAGTCACGCCAGCAGATCAAATCGATATCATTACCGGAACCTTGGCGGGAACAGCCAACAAGAAGTTACTGGCATGGGCAATAAAATATCGATTGCCTGCCATTGGGTTATGTCTGGGAGATGGTGGCATTGTGAAAGTATCCCAACTTGATGAAACGTTTGGTCATACAGGAAAGGCTCAGCCCGGACGCTCCGATTTCCTGAACATTTTGCTGGATGTGGGCTATATGCCGATTATCAGTTCAATTGGCATGACGGAACACGGTGAATTGATGAATGTGAATGCGGATCAGGCTGCGACGGCCATTGCACAAGTGTTAAACGCAGATTTGGTTTTGTTATCTGATGTTAGCGGTATTTTGGATGGCAAGGGTCAGAAAATCCCAGAAGCGACATCGGAAAAGATCGAACAGCTTATTGAGCAGGGCATTATTACCGATGGCATGATTGTAAAAGTGAATGCAGCTCTGGAAGCCGCAAAAACGCTCGGGCAGCCAGTGGATATTGCGAGTTGGCGACATGCGGAACAATTGATTGCGTTATTTAATGGCATCCCTGTCGGCACACGAATTTTGGGCTGATGAATTTTTGGGTTGATTGAGAACATGGCCTTTGGCTGAGATAAAAACAAAATTAAAAGGTTATCCCTATGACGAAAAGCATTAAAAAAATTGTGTTGGCATATTCCGGTGGGTTGGATACCTCTGCCATTATTCCGTGGCTGAAAGAACATTATGATAATTGTGAAGTGATCGCGTTTGTTGCTGATGTCGGCCAAAGTCGTGAAGATCTGGAAGGTGTCGAGCAGAAAGCATTACGTTCTGGTGCTTCTGAATGCTACGTCGTTGATCTGCGTGAAGAGTTCATCAAAGAGTATGTTTATCCTGTGCTGAAAGCCGGTGCGTTGTATGAAGGCAGTTACCTGCTTGGTACGTCAATGGCCCGCCCAATCATTGCCAAAGCACAGGTTGAACTGGCATTGAAAGTGGGAGCAGATGCCGTGGCCCACGGTGCAACGGGTAAAGGTAATGATCAGGTTCGGTTTGAAAGTACTTATACCGCTTTGGCACCGCATCTGAAAGTTGTTGCCCCGTGGCGGGAGTGGGATCTGCGTTCCCGTGAGGCGCTGCTGGATTATTTGAAAGTTCGTGATATCCCCACAACCGCAACGCTGGAAAAAATTTATAGCCGTGATGAAAACGCGTGGCACATCTCAACTGAAGGTGGGGTGTTGGAAAGCACGTGGAATGCCGCCAATAAAGATTGTTGGGTGTGGACAGCCGAGCCAGAAGACGCGCCTAATGAACCAGAATATGTCACTGTCACAGTTGAGAAAGGTGAAGTGATTGGTGTGAATGGTCAATCTCTTTCGCCTTATCAATGCCTTAACGAATTGAATGTCTTAGGGGCTAAGCACGGCATTGGGCGGATCGATATCGTGGAAAACCGTTTGGTGGGCATGAAATCCCGTGGCTGTTATGAAACTCCGGGCGGAACCATCATGATGGAAGCACTGCGTGGTATTGAGCAATTGGTGCTGGATCGCGATAGCTTCAAATGGCGTCAGCAACTGGGGCTGGAAATGTCTTATGTTGTTTATGATGGGCGTTGGTTTGCACCGTTGCGTCAATCAATTCAGGCAGCGGCAGAAATGTTGGCAGACAGTGTCAGCGGTGAAGTTGTTCTGAAACTCTATAAAGGGCAGGTGACAGCCGTGCAGAAAAAATCAGCCAATAGTCTCTATTCTGAAGAGTTCGCTACTTTTGGTGAGGATGAGGTTTACGATCACAGCCATGCTGAAGGATTTATCCGCCTCTATTCGCTTTCTTCACGTATCCGTGCGTTGAATGGCAAAAAGTAATTTCTTGGTAAACGATAGTCAATAGAGAGAACAGGAAGGATATTATGGCACTTTGGGGCGGACGTTTCAGTCAGGAAGCCGATCAGCGGTTCAAGCAATTCAACGATTCACTGCGTTTTGATTACCGTTTGGCTGAGCAGGATATTATTGGTTCAGTTGCATGGTCAAAAGCGTTGGTTACGGTGGGAGTATTAACTACCGGAGAGCAGCAAAAGCTGGAGCTGGCTTTGAACGAGCTACTGGATGAAGTGCGAATCAGCCCCAAGGCCATTTTGCAAAGTGATGCGGAAGATATTCACAGTTGGGTAGAAGGGCAACTTATTACGAAAGTGGGTGATTTGGGGAAAAAACTTCATACAGGACGTAGCCGTAATGATCAGGTCGCAACCGACCTGAAATTATGGTGTAAAGATCAGATTGCCCATATCCTGAACGCATTAATTGAGTTGCAGCAAGCATTGGTACTCACCGCTGAAAATAATCAGGATGCAGTGATGCCCGGTTATACCCATTTACAGCGGGCGCAACCCGTCACTTTTGCTCATTGGTGTCTTGCCTATGCGGAAATGTTGGGGCGTGACGAAAGCCGTTTGCAAGATACATTGAAGCGGTTGGATGTCAGTCCGTTGGGATGTGGCGCGTTGGCAGGAACGGCTTACGATATCGATAGGGAGCAATTGGCATCATGGTTAGGTTTTGCTTCGGCAACACGCAATAGCTTGGATAGTGTTTCCGATCGGGATCATGTCTTGGAGCTATTGTCAGATGCAAGCATTAGTATGATCCACCTTTCGCGTTTCGCAGAAGATCTGATTTTCTTTAATAGCGGTGAAGCCGGATTTATTGAATTGTCAGATCGGGTAACTTCCGGTTCTTCTTTGATGCCACAAAAGAAAAACCCAGATGCACTGGAGCTTATTCGTGGGAAGTGTGGCCGGGTTCAGGGGGCCTTAACAGGGATGATGATGACGCTGAAAGGGCTTCCGCTTGCTTACAATAAAGATATGCAGGAAGACAAGGAAGGCTTGTTTGATGCACTGGATACCTGGTTGGATTGCTTGCATATGGCGACACTGGTATTGGATGGCATTCAAGTGAAACGTTCTCGTTGTGAGGAGGCAGCAAAGCAGGGATATGCCAACGCAACTGAGCTGGCTGATTATCTGGTGGCAAAAGATGTTCCATTCCGTGAAGCACATCACATTGTTGGTGAGGTTGTGGTAGAAGCAATTACTAAAGGCAAGGCACTGGAAGAACTCTCTTTACTTGAATTACAAAAATTCAGCGATGTTATTTCAGTGGATGTTTATGACGTTTTATCATTGCAATCCTGTCTGGATAAGCGTCTGGCAAAAGGCGGCGTAGCACAAAAACAAGTGAAGCAAGCGATTGCCCAAGCGAAGCGGCGATTCCGGTAAAAAAACCAATAATCACAAGCGGTTGATAGTTTTTTGCCCTCATGGATATAATGATTTATAGATCAATACTATCATTGATATCAAAAGCAGAGGTGGGAATGAATATCCGCGATCTGGAATACCTTGTGGCACTTGCTGAATATCGGCACTTTCGCCGAGCCGCTGATGCTTGTCATGTCAGCCAACCAACATTGAGTGGACAAATCCGCAAATTGGAAGATGAATTGGGCGTGATGCTGCTGGAACGCACTAGCCGTAAGGTATTGTTTACCCAACAGGGTATGTTGTTGGTGGAACAGGCCAAAACCATATTGCGTGAAGTCAAAGTCTTGCAGGAGATGGCTTCTCTTCAAGGTGAAAGTATGTCTGGGCCGCTGCATATCGGTCTTATTCCTACCATCGGCCCCTATCTTTTACCGATAATCATTCCTGAATTGCATAAATTGTTCCCCAAATTAGAAATGTATTTACATGAGGAGCAAACCCAAAACTTGCTGGCGCAGCTTGATAGCGGAAAGCTTGATTGTGCCATTTTGGCGTTGGTGAAAGAAACTGAGGCATTTATTGAAGTGCCACTTTTTGAAGAGCCTATGAAACTGGCCGTGTATGAAGAACATAAGTGGGCAGAGCGAGATCAGGTCAAAATGGGTGAGCTGGCCGGTGAGAAATTACTGATGCTGGAAGATGGTCATTGTTTACGTGATCAGGCAATGGGTTTCTGTTTTCAGGCGGGAGCCAAAGAAGATACCCATTTCAGGGCAACCAGTCTGGAAACGTTGCGTAATATGGTGGCAGCGGGTAGTGGTATTACATTATTGCCTGAATTATCGGTTCCACGAGAGAGGAAACGTGATGGTGTATGCTATCTGGAATGTGATCAACCGATACCCAAGCGCTCCATTATATTGGTCTATCGCCCCGGCTCACCTCTGCGTGGTCGCTATGAGCAATTGGCAGAGGCGATTAGGGTTAAAATGGGTAATTATTTCGACGTTCTTGAAAAAATATCAAAATAACCGGTTTAACCCATTGAGCGCTGCAACACGGTAGGCTTCCGCCATCGTTGGATAGTTGAAGGTAGTATTAACGAAATATTCGATATTATTGCCTTCACCTTTTTGTTCCATGATGGCCTGTCCGATATGAATGATCTCTGCTGCACGTTCGCCAAAACAGTGAATACCCAAGATCTGTTTTGTTTCACGGTGGAATAGGATTTTGATGCTGCCGACATTCATTCCCGCAATTTGTGCTCTTGCCAGATGTTTGAATTGAGCGCGTCCTACCTCATAAGGGATTTTCATGGTGGTTAGTTGCTGCTCGGTCTTACCAACTGAACTGATTTCAGGAATGGTATAAATTCCTGTTGGGATGTCTTCCACCAGATACAAGTCTGCGTTACCCGTTGTGATCGCTCTTGCTGCAATGCGCCCTTGATCATAGGCCGCAGAAGCCAGACTTGGATAGCCGATAACATCACCAACCGCGTAGATATTTTCATTGCTGGTCTGGTAGACACGGTTAACTTTCAGTAAGCCACGACTGTCTGTTTTCAACCCGACATTTTCCAAACCCAGCGTGTCTGTATTACCTGTTCGGCCATTGGCATATAGCAGGCAATCAGCTTTAACTTTTTTGCCGGACTTCAGGTGAACAATTACACCATCATCAACACCTTCGATCTTTTCATATTCTTCATTGTGGCGGATGATAACGCCACTATTCCAGAAATGGTAAGACAGGGCATCAGACATTTCTTGATCAAGGAAAGACAACAGATGATCACGGGTATTGATCAAATCTATTTTAACGCCCAGCCCCCGGAATATAGAAGCATATTCACAGCCAATGACCCCCGCCCCATAAATAATCACGTGACGTGGTTCATGATCCAATTGCAGGATAGTATCGCTGTTATAAATGCGGGAATGGGTAAAATCGACGTCAGGAGGGCAGTAAGGACGGGAACCAGTGGCAATGATGATTTTATCCGCGCTTAATACGTCAACACTACCATCGGCATAACGAACACTGACCCGATGCTCATCAATGAATGTTGCTTCTCCTGCAAACATCCGGCATCGATTGCGTTCATAAAACCCTTGGCGCATTTTCGTTTGCTGGTTAATGACAACTTCAGCATGGCGTAGGATTTCAGAAAACGATGAGCGAAGAATGCGGGAGTTATCACTGTAAAGAGGATTTTGATTAAATTCGATAATGCGACTGACAGCATGGCGGAGAGCTTTCGACGGAATGGTGCCCCAGTGAGTACATCCACCACCGACATTATTGTAACGTTCTATAACAGCAACGTTTTTACCTTGTTTCACCAACCCCATTGCTGCTCCTTCCCCGCCGGGACCAGAGCCAATTACAATGGCATCAAAATGAGTATATTGCATAGAGGAAAGACCTGTTTTTACACAAAATAACAACTCTATCTTAACATTACTTGATGTAATAACCCAATGAGCATACGGTTTTTATCTCATTGTTCAGAAATAAAACAGAAAAACATCGAATAATATCTTTAAGAGAACAATCACAGCAAACCCCGCAGAATCTGTTATATTTGCCTCATTATAGGGTCAAGATAGATCAGGATTGTTGTGAGTAACGTAACCGGCGTTAGAGCAAAACAGAAAGAAAAAACCCGTCGCTCCCTGATTGAAGCAGCATTCAGTCAACTTAGCGCTGAACGTAGTTTCACCAGCTTGAGTTTGCGTGAAGTGGCTCGCGAAGCTGGTATTGCACCGACTTCTTTCTATCGTCATTTTCGGGATGTGGATGAATTAGGTCTGACGATGGTAGATGAAAGTGGTCTGATGTTGCGTCAGTTAATGCGTCAGGCCCGTCAGCGTATTGCAAAGGGTGGCAGCATCATTCGTACTTCTGTTTCAACGTTCATGGAGTTCATAGGCAACAATCCTAACGCGTTCCGGCTATTACTGCGTGAACGCTCCGGTACATCGGCTGAATTTCGTGCGGCTGTGGCACGGGAAATCCAACATTTTATTGCTGAGTTGGCAGACTATCTTGAACAAGCGAGTCATATGCCACGTCATTTTACCGAAATACAAGCCGAGGCGATGGTGACAATCGTGTTCAGTGCAGGTGCAGAAGCGCTGGATATTGATGAGGAAAAAAGGCGTCGCCTCGAAGAGCGTTTAGTTTTACAACTCCGCATGATTTCCAAAGGCGCTTATTATTGGTATCGTCGTGAGCAAGAAAAAAACACTGTCCCTAAAGCGATCCCTAAAACTTCTGAATAATAATGAAAGGAGAATAATACGATGGAACAATACCGCCAAGATAAAAGCACGATGTTGCTGGCTCTTATCGTTGGAATGGCAACACACGGAACTTTCTCAGCATTCTTCAATTCACATGTGCCTTTTTCTGTTTTCCCTATTATCGCATTGGCACTTTCTCTGTATTGTCTCCATCAACGTTATTTAAATTACCCAATGGCAGAAGGGCTGCCAAAACTGGCAACAGGATCTTTCTTCTTGGGCATGTTTATGTATAGCGCATTTATTCGGATGGAATATCCAGAAATTGGTTCTAATTTCCTGCCAGTCGTCATTTCCACTGTCTTGGTATTTTGGATCTATTTAAAGATGAAAGGACGCAAACAGCAGTCAAGGTTCACGGCAGAAAGCCAAAGCTGATAGTTTTTAAAGTTGATAGTTTTTAAAATTGATAGTTTTTAAAGCTGATAATTTTTAGCGAGAACGGTTCAGTAAAAAACGCCACAAGATTAATACGGTGGCGTTTTTGTTTTTCAGTCAGTAGTAATGATCATTTATGGTGGTTAGGCTCTTTTTTCCAGCAGTATGCCGCATTCCATATGGTGGGTATAAGGGAATTGATCAAAGAGTGCCAGTTTGCTGACTGTATGAGTTTGCGTCAGTGTTTCCAGATTTTGGCAGAGTGTTTCTGGATTGCAGGAAATATAGAGGATACGTGGATAGGTTTGAACCATTTTGATGGTATCCTCATCCAGACCGCTGCGTGGTGGGTCAACAAAAATGGTTTCACATTGATAACTCTTTAAGTCAATTCCTTGCAGTCGATTGAACTCTCGCTCTCCGTTCATTGCCTGCGTAAATTCTTCCGCTGACATACGGATAATCTGTACATTATCAATGTGGTTCGCTGCAATGTTAAATTGTGCGGCAGCAACTGAAGGCTTGGCAATTTCCGTTGCCAGTACTCGGTCAAAATTCTGCGCCAGTGCCAGAGAGAAGTTACCATTACCACAATAAAGTTCAAGCAAATCGCCTTTAGAGCCTTTGGTGATATTAATCGCCCACTCCAACATATGAATATTGATGCTGGCATTCGGCTGTGTGAAGCTGTTTTCAACCTGACGGTAAATCATAGTCTTACCTGCGACAGGTAATTCTTCATCTATATAGTCATGATCGAGCATGATTTTGGTTTTTGCAGCGCGCCCAATAAGTTGGACATCAAATCCTTCTGCGATTAATTGGTTGCGCAAAACAGTTGCATGTTCACGCCATTCATCACCCAGTTTTTTATGATAAAGCAGGGAAACAATGATTTTATTGCTGCGGGTGGAAAGGTAATCCACCTGAAACAGCTTATGGCGTAATACGGGATTATCTTTTACGCCAGCAATGATAGCTTGCATCATGCTATTGATAAGCTGATTAGCAACCGGAAATTGATCAATACGGATACGTTGCTTGGTCTGCTGATCAAACATGATATGGTACAGGTCATCTTCCTCATGCCAGATACGGAATTCTGCTCGCATCCTGTAATGTGATGCAGGGGAACGGAAAACTTCAGGCTCAGGTGTATTAAAGGGGGTCATCATTCCTTTTAGACGATGGGCCTTTTCCATCAATTGGTTTTCATAATTTTCCGTTGGCAAAGCATTCTGCATTATCTGGTTCTCGTATGGTCGCGTTAAGAAAAATTTCCGAGCGGCATTGTAGGGGAAGCGTAAAGGTAGGGGAAGCGTAAAGGATGTCCTGTTTTCTGGTTTATTGGCCTCTTTTTTTGATGGGGAGGGATTCTGGACACACTATGGTCTTCATCGTAGCATGACTCTTTATAGTTATTAGTTGCATAGCCGTTAGATATCACTCTCTCATCGCAAATCTTATGACAAATAAAAAACACATTCTTTTAGCTGCTGCATCTGTTGCAGTGTTCTCGGGTTTGAGTCATGCCGCAGTTGCGGATAATCAAGATCCGATAGTCGTTACAGCCAATCGTTTTAAGCAGCCGATTTCCTCAGTTTTAGCACCAATGACGGTAGTGACTCGTGAAGATATAGATAAGTGGCAATCTAGTAGCTTAGTTGATGTCTTACGCCGTTTGCCGAGTGTTGATATTGCGCAGAATGGTGGTATCGGGCAGTATTCATCTCTATTTGTTCGTGGTACAAACTCAAGTCATACACTGGTGCTGGTGGATGGAATCCGTTTGAATCAGGCAGGTATCACGGGCTCGGCTGATTTTAGCCAAATCCCAATTTCAATGGTGCAGCGAATAGAATATATCCGTGGTGCTCGTTCTGCCGTATATGGCTCTGATGCTATCGGTGGGGTAATCAATATCATCACTAAGCGGGAACAACGCGGAACAACACTGAATGCGGGAATAGGATCTAATGGATATCAGAATTACAACGGTTCGACACAGCAAAAACTCGGTGAGAATACTTTATTAACTGCAGCAGCAGGTTATACCTATACCAAAGGGTTTGATGTTGTTGCTGGTAAAAGAAGCAATGAACCTGATCGAGATGGGTTTATGAGCAAAATGTTATGGTTTGGAATTGATCATAAATTCAATGATCAAGTCAGTGGGTTTGTGCGCACATACGGTTACGATAATAGAACCAATTATGATGATGTTTCTACGGATACCCGGGAACTATTCAGCCGTAATTACGAAACCGGAATTCAATTTAATCAAGGTATTTATTCTTCTCAACTCACTGCCAGTTACAGTCATGCTAAAGACTATAATTTCAAACATAAGCGTTATGAGGGAAAGGCGACTCTGAGTGATTCAAAACAATACAACGTGCAATGGGGAAACTTATGGCAGGTTGGTCATGGCGCAATCAGTAGTGGAGTTGATTGGAAAAGGGAATCAGTTGCCGCAGGTTCCAACTATATTCCACAACAAAAAAATGTTGATAACACCGGCTTGTATTTAACAGCGCAGCAAAAAATCCATGATTTTACTTTGGAAGGGGCTGTGCGTTCAGATCGTCACTCTGAATATAATTGGAATACAACATGGCAAACGGGAGCGAGTTGGGAATTCATTGATGGTTATCGTCTTATCGCTTCCTATAGTACGGCATTCAAGGCACCGGCTTTAAACCAGCTTTATAGCCAATTGGGCAATGAAAGTCTTAAACCAGAAAAAAGTAAACAATGGGAAGGTGGAGTTGAAGGATTGACTGGCCCACTGAATTGGCGTTTGTCTGTTTATCGTAATGACATTGAACAATTGATAAATTTTACCAATAACCATTATGAAAATATTGGTAAGGCAAAAATAAAAGGTGTTGAGTGGACGGGAACGATGGATACCGGCTTATTCCAGCACCAACTTACATTACAGTATGTTGATCCGCGTGATGGCAATGATCAGCAATTAACGCGTAGGGCTAAACAGCAAGTTAAATATCAATTAGATTGGGAAGCCTTCAATGTCGATTGGGGAATAACCTACCAATATATTGGTCAGCGTTACGACCAAGATTATAGTGTGTATCCTGCGAAAACAGTGAAATTAGCTGGTGTAAGTCTATGGGACATCAACGCCTCATATCCAATCACTGACCACCTCACAATACGTGCTAGAATAGCTAATCTGTTTGATAAAAATTATGAGACAGCCTATGGCTATCGCACTCCAGGAAGAGAATACTACCTCACTGGCAGCTACAACTTCTGATTTAAACAAGACCACCCGTCCAACGATTCTGGTTTTTGATTCCGGAGTAGGTGGTTTATCTGTCTATCAAGAGATTCGGCAATTATTGCCGGATCTCCACTATATATATGCTTTTGATAATGAAGCATTCCCGTATGGAGAGAAAACGGCCGAAGTGATTATCGACAGGATCATTCAAGTTGTTGATGTCATCCAGAGAAAACATCCTTTGGCAGTTGTCGTTATTGCTTGTAATACGGCCAGTACAGTCAGCCTGCCAGCTCTGCGTGAACGTTTTCCCTTTCCTGTCGTTGGTGTCGTGCCTGCAATTAAACCCGCCGCCAAACTGAGCTGTAACCGTGTTGTTGGATTATTGGCGACACGTGCTACGGTGAATCGCGACTATACCAAAGAATTAATTACCCGATTTGCGACGGATTGTCAGGTCTACTCAATAGGCTCATCTGAGTTGGTGGAATTGGCGGAGAGAAAACTACACGGTAAGGATGTTCCGCTAGAAGAGTTGGAAAAAATACTGAAACCGTGGCTGAAAATGAAAGAGCCTCCGGATACTGTCATTTTAGGTTGTACCCACTTTCCTTTAATAGCAGAAGAGCTTTCACAAGTTTTACCTGATGGAACAAGATTAGTTGATTCAGGAGCAGCTATTGCCCGCAGAACCGCGTGGTTGGTTAAAAATCGGGCTAATTTGTTTTTAACAACGACGGATAACTTGGCTTATTGCACAAAGATGGAGTCAAATAGTGAAGCTTTACGTCCTGTTTTACGTGAATATGGCTTCCTAACGCTCGAAAAACTACCAATTTAAGTGCAATTCGGTGTAATAATCGCCAGTCGGTAATTTTTTTCAAAAAAACTATTGTCAGCGCCGGAAAACTCCCTATAATGCGCCACCACTGACCGACGCTG
>NZ_LFCV01000011.1 GCF_001037465.1 Xenorhabdus khoisanae | reverse complement strand
TTATTATAATAAGGTGAATTATAATGAAATCTGAATTTAATGAACATGAAGTTAAATTACAATCTTTGACTACATTCTGCAATGAGATGAAAGGTAAGTTAGAGCAAAGTAAAATTGATGAAATAAGTAGAGAATTCCTTTTAAGTGATAAAGATAATTTTTATGGTGCAGCATTTGTGCTTACTTGCTACGTGTTATCTGCTTCCTTAGAAGTGGTTTTAGATAATAACGTGACCTTTAATGGTTCGGCGGATGCATTGGGTACTCCAGGTAAGGGAAAGTATTGGGGGAAGGTTTATACCAGTAATTATGATGAGTTGATTGATAATACAGATAATTTTTGGCACTTTTCGAATCTTACTGCCTCAACAATCATGTTTTTTGATAAGCATAACTCATTTTTGGGAAGTTTTGCAGGGGCAGGGATCTCGTCGGTGTTATCCACAGGTGCCGGAAATGGTCAGTGGGCGCCAATAGAATAAAATGCTTTGTTGTTATTATATTAGCGTTTAATTTTTTATAGAATTTATACCCCATGTATTTCAAGGTACAGCGTAGCTAACAAAGCTGGAATTTGAAAAACGACGGGTGTGAATAATATCTCTGTTGGAGAAGGTTGTTTTGTGAAAGATAAAACTGGAGTAATTGATTTTGAGCTGATAGAAATTATTAAGGAAGATATAAATAGTAAATTTCACCAAGATATGAAAGGCGTGGAAATAGATCCGCTTTTTATTAACGATCCGGCCGAGAGGATTTTTCTTACCATTCAGAGCAAGGGGATTGAGGCATCAGCTTCAATTATCAGTGAGGGTATTTATTTCCGCCTGAATGTTACTGTTGACGCTGGTAGTAAAATATTTAAGGGTCAAGGATGGAGTTTAATAAGTCGTATTAGTGGTGGTAAATTTAGCGGAAGTCTCTATTCTGGCGATCTTGCTATGCTTTATGTGAAAGCACATAAATTTTGGTTTTATGAATTTCTTACACTGGTATTTGTCACATTTTATGATAACGAATTGAAATATCTGGGGGTATTTAAGGGAAAAGGACGTTATACACTCAATGATATTGGTTCTGGTTCGGGTATTCTTTATTAATTTTAATTAGTTATATTCATGTCCAATAAATTCAAATCGTATCTTGGTGGTAAGTCATGTAACGCTTCTTTGGTGCAGGAATATCGTCAGTTATTTCTGGAGGCATAGGAACAGACTCTTGGAATGGTGCACATTAAGCATGTGTGCAGCGACTGATCGATTGTGATGACAGTTTTGATGTAATAACGGGTTTATATGAAAGAGGATGACCGAACAATAAAGTCCTCGTATTAAGTGAGGACTTTGTTACTATCACAATGAAGAATGCTCAATAACAATGGTTCCAATTTCTGGATTGCTGAAACTGATAATGTGATCTAACCTTAATTCACGGGATTCTTTTTTTGATTCAATGAGGAGATACTCCACTTTTTTTCTTAAAATCAACTCCTTAGCTTCTCCTTCAAATATTTCACCATCTCGCAATTGGATCTGCAAATGAAGCTGGCGTTGGCAAGCTAGTTCGAGGTTATCGTAATCGTCACAGTTAATTGGTTGATATTCAGTATCTATAAACATATTTGCTCACCACTATGTTACTGGCGGTGATCGTGCCGCCCGTGATTGACCAAACTCAAACGCAAAAAATGCTACCTACGACTATAGCACAGTAATCTACCGTGGTTACTGGATACGTCTGTGGAAATTGCGTTGAAATTAGGAGTAGATTAAACCTCTCTCTCATCATCAGGCAATGAAATTACGTCATAGTATTTGATTTTTCTCTCTGTGCATTTTGAGATGCGGTAAAGTAGTGTCAATTTTGTTACTTAAGGCTCATGTTTTATAGGGAGTGGACGTTATAAAAAATGGGCTATACCCTCTATCTTTCAAGTTGCTATTTCGTTGGCTGCACTGTAACTCGAAATTGATTGGGTATCTTTTTGAATTTATTGGGTTTAAATGATGATGAATAAGAAAATTTTGTTTGTATTGTTAGCTGCGGGAGTATTTACATCGGTTGGATGTCAGGACAACTCCATGTTGCAGAATAACCCGGCATTGCAGGTGAGCAATGTATCTCAGGGTAAGACGTTACCAACCGAGAAAGTGTTTAATGGCGTTATCCCTTGTGCAGATTGCGCAGGTATCGACACTACTTTACAGCTTGCCAAAGATGGAACTTATATATCGGGGCAGACTTATCTGGAAGCTAAAAGCGAGGAAAATACTTTCTTTGAAACAGGGAAGTGGGTAATAAATGGTAAAAAAGTCATATTGAGCAATGAAGATGGCAAAAAATCTTATTACCAAATGAAAGGTGAAAGCTTGGTTATGCTGGACATCAACGGCGAACCAATCGAATCGAACTTTAACTATGAGTTGGTCAAGGTAACTCCGAAAAAATTGGCGGGAGAATACAGCTATTTTGCTGATTCAGCCCTTTTTACGGAATGTCGTACCGGCAAACGTTATGATGCTTCTGAAAATATTGATTTGGAACGTGGTTACAGCGCCATGGGCGTGGAAGGAGGAACCCCAGTTTATGTGGAAGTTGAGGGTTACTACACGTTGCGTCCTTCAATGGAAGATGGATTGTTTGATAATTCAGTGATCCAAACAGGCAAAATCCGTTTTGATAAGTCGTCTTCTTGCAATACAAAAAAATAACGCATAACAGAGATACATAAAAAAACCTGCGTGATAAATACGCAGGTTTTTTTCAATTTAAGCTGATGCTTTTACTGAGCTATTGCTCGTAAGTAAAATTAAGCTTGTTGAATTTGCCCTTTCAGATATTCAACAACATTTTCCAGTTTTAGCATCTGCTTATCGCCACTGCGACGGTATTTGTATTCGATCTCATCGTTATCTAAATTGCGATCACCGATAACCAGAGTATGTGGTACGCCAATCAGTTCCATATCAGCAAACATAACACCAGGGCGTTCTTTGCGATCATCAAAAATTACATCAATGCCGTTGGCACGCAAGTCCGCATATAATTTTTCAGCGACTTCTTTTACCCGATAAGATTTGTGCATATTCATTGGCAGAATAGCTACCTGGAACGGAGCAATCGCATTTGGCCAGATAATGCCACGGTCGTCGTGATTTTGTTCAATGGCGGCAGCGACGATACGGGTTACACCAATACCGTAGCATCCCATGCTGACAACTTGATTGTGCCCGTCTTCGTTCTGTACTGTCGCTTTCAGGGCATCAGAGTACTTGGTACCCAATTGGAAGATATGACCGACTTCAATACCACGTTTGATTAATAGTGTACCTTTGCCGTCTGGGCTGGAATCACCTTCAACGACATTACGGATATCAGCCACTTCTGGCACTGGCAGATCGCGCTCCCAGTTAATACCAAAGTAGTGTTTGCCATCAACGTTGGCGCCTGCACCGAAATCACTCATGATGGATACACTACGATCAATAATAACAGGCATAGGCAGGTTTACAGGGCCTAAAGAGCCGGGGCCTGCGTTTACAATGGCACGAATTTCTTCTTCAGTCGCGAAATTCAGTGGGTTAGCTACCAGAGGCAGTTTTTCTGCTTTGATTTCATTTAATTCATGATCACCACGTACCAGCAAAGCAACTAATTTATGCCCGCTTTCTTCCGCAGCATGAACGATCAGCGTCTTAACCGTTTTTTCAATTGGTAAGTTGAATTGTTCGACTAACTCAGCAATTGTTTTTGCGTTTGGTGTATCAACCAGACGCATCTCCTCAGATGGTGCCGCACGTTCCTGAGATGGCATAACCGCTTCCGCCAACTCAATATTAGCTGCATAGTCAGATTCGGTCGAAAATACGATATCATCTTCACCGCTGGCTGCCAGAACCTGGAATTCATGAGAGGCATTTCCACCAATTGAACCGGTATCTGCCAGAACCGCGCGGAAATCCAGACCAATACGGGTAAAGATTTTGCTGTAAGCGTCATACATCTTATCGTAAGTCTCTTGCAGAGACGCTTGGCTGGTGTGGAAAGAATAGGCATCTTTCATGATAAATTCACGTGAACGCATAACACCAAAACGTGGGCGAACTTCGTCACGGAATTTGGTCTGGATCTGGAACAGATTCAGCGGAAGCTGTTTATATGAGGTGACTTCGTTGCGAACCAAATCGGTGATCACTTCTTCATGGGTTGGTCCCAAAACGAAAGGACGTTCACCACGATCAACAAAACGCAGTAATTCTGGGCCATATTGTTCCCAACGGCCACTTTCCTGCCACAAATCTGCTGGCTGAACTACCGGCATGGAAACCTCAATCGCTCCCGCATTGTTCATCTCTTCACGAACAATGTTTTCAACTTTTTTCAACACGCGGACACCTGTCGGCATCCAGTTGTACAAACCTGAAGCGAGTTTACGGATCATTCCGGCACGAAGCATCAGTTGATGACTGATTACTTCTGCATCAGCAGGCGTCTCTTTTAAAGTAGAGAGCAGATATTGGCTAGTACGCATATAAGTTTCCATTGGATAGCAAATTGCTTCTGGGCGGCAAGTAGCGCCACCCTGCCCAGAAAATAAAAATAAACTGCTAGTCTACCAGCGAGCTTACGATGTCAAAAGGGGTTTTAGCGGTGTTCGATAGAAACCACTTCTGTCAGGCTGCCATTAACCAACCAACGGACATTGAAATCCAATATATGGACGGCATATATTCGGCTTTCTTGTTCTTTCTTGCGATAGGCCGGGCGAGGATCTTGAGCTAATATCTGGCTAATAAAACGTCGCAAATGAGGACAATTGGCCTGATGGGATAAAAGTTGGCATTCCGCTTCTGCTGAGAAGTGGATTTCCATATCGGCAATCGGCGCTGATTGGGCAAACCCTGCTTTAGCTTCTGGACGTGATTCTGCAAAAGGTAAATAAGGTTTGATATCTACCACGGGTGTACCGTCTACTAAATCCAAACTGCCAAGTTCCAGGATGATACGATTGTTGGCGTGTTGAATTCCTTTCAATTCTACCAAGGACATGCCTATCGGATTTGGGCGGAAGGTTGAACGAGTGGCAAATACGCCCATTTTGGCGTTTCCTCCCAAACGCGGAGGGCGCACTAATGGATTCCAGCCACCATTCATGGTTTGGTGAAAAACGAAAATGATCCATAAATGACTGAATTGCTCCAGTCCGCGTATTGCATCAACCTGATTATAAGGAGCAAGCAATTCTAACTGTCCTGTACCATCTTCCACCAAACCCGGTTGACGGGGAATGGCAAACTTCTCTTTGTAAGGAGAATGAATGGTTCCAATTTGCGTAAAATGAAAATCTGCCATGGGCGTTTTTAATAATAATTACTTGTTGGTTGTTAGTAGGGCTGAACCTTCACAAATGGCAATTTGGTAGCAACCCTGGCCAGGTAAGATCGCACATTTATGAAGTAAGACCGCGTTAGCGTTTAGATAATTTGCTTTTGCCAGCATGTTTTGCCGAGCAATTGCAATGCTGGCAGGGGGATCTTGTAACGTACTGCGGCAGGATTCCCCGGCTACAATACCTAAATCTTTAAATGGTAAACCTAACAGCTCATCTGTTTTGGTGTATAGACGGACGTAAGATGGTGTTTTGCTTTTCTTGACTGACTGACGTTTCAACTCCGAATCTGATGTACTGGATTTATCGACCTGAGTTGATAGCGAAGTACACCCCACCATAAAGAGCGCCATGAAACAGATTGGTAACACACGCATCAAGTTGAATCCTTATATTGATAGAGTCAGTGAGGAACAGGTTTAATCTTATTGATTGAAACTGCGATAAAGTGGTTTGTTTCTTTCAATGAAAACGGGCGGATATAAAAATACCCGCCCGATAATTTTAATCTTGATTGACTGAATATGAAAGATTACCAGCCTTTTATTGCTCCGCCTTTAAAGGCCTTTTGTGCTTCTTGTTCTACTTCCGGAGATTGGTATGCTTTCACGAATTTTTGCACATTTTCGGCATCTTTATTGTCTTCACGGCTAACGATGAGGTTGACGTAAGGTGAATCTTTATCTTCAACAAAGATCCCATCTTGCTCTGGGGTCAAACCAATCTGCCCTGCATAGGTGTTATTGATGATAGCAAAAACAATTTTCTGATCATCCAATGAGCGTGGTAATTGAGGTCCTTCCAGCAGAACGATATCCAAGTGCTTAGGATTGCTGGTAATGTCCAGAATGGTTGGCAGCAGGCCAACACCCTCTTTCAAAGTGATTAAACCCTGTTTTTGTAATAACAGTAGCGAACGACCTAAGTTGGTTGGATCGTTGGGGATAGCAATTTGAGAACCATCCTGCAATTCATCCAGCGATTTAATTTTCTTGGAATAGGCCGCCATTGGGAAGATGAAAGAGTTACCCACAATCGCCAGCTTGTAGTTACGTTCTTTCATTTGTTGATCTAGATAAGGCTTATGCTGGAAGACATTCACATCAATATCTCCCTTGCTCAGTGACTCATTTGGTAGAACATAATCATTGAATGCCGTCAGCTCAACATCAAGGCCATATTTATCTTTAGCGACTTGTTTGGCAACTTCAGCAACTTTAAGCTCAGGCCCTGCAATAACTCCAACCTTGATATGGTTCGGATCACGTTGTTCCTGGCCGCAACCAGCAATAATTAATGTACCTAATAAAGCGCTGATTACTGCAATGGATTTCAATTTTACTGACATATTTTCACCCCTATTGAATACTGATTTATACCTGTCTTATCAAGCTACTGTGCACTATTTATGATTAACGGCTTTGACTAAACGATCGCCACCTAATTGAATCAAGAACACTAAAACAACCAATAACGCTAATACGGTATTCATCACTGTTGCATCATAACCGATATAACCATACTGATAGCCAATCTGACCCAGACCACCTGCACCAACAGCCCCGCCCATTGCGGAATAGCCGACTAAAGTAATTAAGGTAATGGTGGCTGCGTTAATTAAACCTGGCAGTGCTTCCGGCAACAGAATCTTTTTAACAATCTGGAACGGAGTTGCACCCATCGCTCGTGCCGCTTCAATTAAGCCTGTCGGAATCTCCAATAATGTATTTTCCACCATGCGGGCAATAAAAGGTGCCGCCCCTACGGTCAGCGGAACAATCGCCGCCTGCAAACCAATTGATGTGCCTACGATCAAACGGGTAAATGGGATCATCCATACCAACAGAATAATGAAAGGTATTGAACGAGTAATATTTACCAATGCAGAAAGTATGCGATAAAGTGTGCCATTTTCAATAACCTGCCCAGGACGGGTAAGATATAAAAGTACACCAGCCGGTAACCCAATCACAAAGCCAAAGAAACCAGAAACGAAAGTCATTACGAGGGTTTCCCAGACTCCTTTAGCCAATAATAAAATCATTCCTTCAGACATAACCGAGAACCTCTACTTTCACATGATGCGCTTCTAAAAACTCAATTGTTGATTTGATGTTATCGCCTTCTCCATCCAACTCAGCCAGCATAACACCAAATTTAACGCCACCGGCGTAATCAATTTGGGAACTCAATATGCTGATATCGATATTAAAGCGGCGAACTGCCATGGAAATTAAAGGTGCATCAACAGATTTACCAGTGAATTCCAATTTCAGTAATGGACTGCGATCAGATGCGGATTCCGGCTGTAACTTTTGTAAGTAATCTCCAGGAATGTCCAAGTGCAGTGTAGATTTGATAAATTCTTGAGCCACCGGAGTCTTAGGGTGCGAAAATATTGCACTGACAACATCTTGCTCGATCAATTGGCCGCCACTAATGACTGCAACTTGATCACAGATGCGTTTAACCACATCCATTTCATGGGTGATCAAAAGAATGGTTAAACCCAAACGACGGTTAATGTCTTTTAATAGCTCCAGAATAGAACGCGTTGTTGCAGGATCCAATGCGCTGGTGGCTTCGTCACACAGAAGTACTTTCGGCGAGTTCGCCAGTGCCCGAGCAATAGCGACACGCTGCTTTTGACCGCCAGACAGATTAGCAGGATACGCGTCATGCTTATCAGCAAGGCCAACTAATTCCAGTAATTCATTAACCTTAGCTTTTATTTCAGCTTTTGGTGTGTTGTTTAATTCTAAAGGTAACGCAACATTGTCAAATACTGTTCTGGATGACAGTAAATTAAAATGTTGGAAAATCATTCCAATATGGCGACGGGCGCGAGTTAGTTCACGTTCTGAAAGAGAAGTGAGATCTTGCCCTGCAACTAATACCTGACCCGAAGTTGGGCGCTCAAGCATATTTACACAGCGAATTAAGGTACTTTTCCCCGCACCAGAAGAACCGATGACGCCATATATTTGCCCCTGTGGGACATGTAAGTTGATATCTGAAAGCGCTTTGATTGAACGCGCGCCTTGTTGAAATATCTTGTTTATCTGAGTCAGTCTTATCATTTTTTTCTTATTAGATGTATAGATGAATGACTTGAGAACATTTCAACAAGTCATGAATTAAAGTGGATGTTAAGGCGTCTAGACGTCTAAGTCAACTGGGAATAAATTAAATGCTGCATTCTCATTCAGCAATAAATCATGCGATACTGTTTACTTGGTACATTCTTGGAGTAATCAGGTGACTCAAGGTATTCCCGCCGTATTTTTAGATCGTGACGGCACGATTAACATCGATCATGGCTATGTACATGAGATAGATAATTTTCACTTTATTGATGGCGTGATTGAAGCCATGCTTGAATTAAAGAAAATGGGCTATGCACTGGTCTTGGTAACAAATCAGTCGGGTATTGCACGTAAAATTTTTACTGAAGATCAGTTTATGCAGCTAACAGAATGGATGGATTGGTCATTGGCAGACCGAGGCGTCGATATTGATGGTATCTATTATTGCCCCCATCACCCGGAAGGGAATGATGAAGAATATAAGAAGAACTGCAATTGCCGTAAACCACAACCAGGTATGTTGTTGGATGCACAGCAAGCATTACATATCGATATGTCAGCTTCTTATATGGTAGGAGACAAAATAGAAGATATGCTGGCAGCAAATGCCGCTAATGTTGGAACCAAGATTCTCGTTCGTACAGGAAAACCTGTAACAGAAGCAGCAGAACAAGCCGCAGACTTGGTTGTTAATAGCCTGGCAGACCTACCAAATGTGATAAAAAACAGGCAAAAATAGCCTGTTAGCCTAAATTATGATCGTTCAAATAAAAAATCACAAAAAAGGCTTGCCTAAATTTAAAGGCTCCCTATAATGCGCATCCGTTGTCACGACAAACACACAAACCTGTCGAGATGACAAAGTGAAA
>NZ_LFCV01000010.1 GCF_001037465.1 Xenorhabdus khoisanae | reverse complement strand
ACCAACATCAGCAGCAATCAGCTGGATATCGGCTGAAAGTTCTTTGTCATTGACTTTGCGGGTCAATGGCACTTTGCTTTCGGCCAGGTCCCTGACATCCTTGATATTGGCATCACTTTCCACTTTGCTGTAGGCACCAACATCAGCGGCAGTGAGTTGGATATCGGCTGAAAGTTCTTTGTCATTGACTTTGCGGGTTGATGGCACTTTACCGTCAGCTGAATTCTGAACATCTTTGATACGCGTATCGATTTCTGCTGTGCTGTAAGCATCGACATCGGCCGCAGTCAGTTGGATATCGGTTGAAAGTTCTTTGTCATTGACTTTGCGGGTTAATGGCACTTTACCGTCAGCTGAATTCTGAACATCTTTGATACGCGTATCGATTTCTGATTTGCTGTAGGCATCGACATCGGCCGCAATCAGTTGGATATCGCTTGAAAGTTCTTTGTCATTAACTTTGCGGGTTAATGGCACTTTGCTTTCGGCCAGATCCCTCACATCCTCGATACGCGTATCGATTTCTACTTTGCTGTAGACATCGATATCGACAGCAGTCAGTTGGATATCGGTTGTGAGTTCCTTGCCATTGACTTTGCGGGTTAATGGCACTTTGTTGTTAGCCAGATCCTGAACACCCTTGAGATTGGCATCGCTTTCCGCCTTGCTGTAGGCACCGACATCGGAAGCCGTCAGTTGGATATCAGTTAAGAGTTCCTTATCGTTGATCTTGCGGGTTAATGGAACTTTTTTGTCAGCCTCTTTAATGGCCGATATGGCATTGTTATTGGCCGTGTCGGCTGATTGCTGAACGGTGTTGATACGATCGTCAATTGCTTTCTTATCGTAGGTACCGATATCATCCACAGTCAGTTGGATGTCTGTTATTAACTCTTTGTCATTAATCTTACGAGTTTGTGGAACCGCATTTTTAATTTCTGTAAGTGCCTGAATGGCGTTCTGATTAGCAGTATCAGCCGACTTTTTAACTGTGTCGATAAGTCCGTCAGTCTCCTGTCGGGTGTAGGCACCCACATCAAGCGCGGTCAGTTCAATATCTTTTATCAGCTCTTTGCCGTTGATCTTACGAGATAGTGGAACTTTGTTATTCGCAATATCAATAGCTTGATTGGCTAATCCATTGGCTCCATTGACAAGAGAATCTGTTTGAATTTTGTCGTAGGCACCGACATTCGCCGCTGTCAATTCAATATCCCTGGACAGTTCTTTGCCATTAACTTTGCGGGTTGATGGCACAAATTTGCCGGTAGAGGATATTGTAGTAGCCAAATCATAAGCTTTATTTGCTAATTCATAGGCTGTTTTTATTGCTTTTGGTGTTGCTGCATTAGTTTCGTTGTCACTGTTTACCGCACTACTCAACACAACAAATCCTTTCTCTTTTAAAGTAGCGCTAGGATGGTTGCGGCTTTTGGCGTGTTCATTAATTTTTTCTTTCACATATTTGCGACTTGAAAGACCGGAAAGTAGCTCACGTATCCAATCAGTCAGTTTACTGTCGCCAACAGGCAGAGCCATACGAATGGTTTGCTCCTGAGATTCCTGTTTGTAGAGATCGGCGCAGTTTCCTACCGCAATCAGCGTGCCATCTTTATCAAATAAGCCCATTTCACGGATCCACCAATTCCCTTCACCTTCAGGAAGTGTTTGCTCAGCGATAAGTTGGTTGGGATTTTGGGGATCGATGGTCAAAGCATCAATTTCAGCCCGATGCTTTTCATTAATCAGTGCAGATTGGTTGGCATTGGGAATGGGTGAACTACCACCTCCATCTCCTACAGCCATATGGGTAATTTCAAGTTTATTACCCGATGAAGAAGCTTCTTCCAGTTTGTTTTTACCTGCATGTGTCAGTAATGCAAAATGTTTTGTACTCATATGAAACCCTCATCTTATCAACAATAAATAGGTGTATTGCTAAATTAGCCACAGGAGACTTTGTCAAAGTTTCTGGGCATATGAAGGCGGTGGCGACATCTCCGCTAACTACCATTGAATGGCGTCAATTGTACTTAGGGAAGTCATAAGTAAATAGCCTAAAAATTGAACCAAGCTGATAAAACATATAGGAATAAAAAAAACCGGCCTTATGCCGGTTTTTCTCAGTAGCCATGTAATTTTAGGTTGGCGTGTTATATTTCCACTTCTTCTTCCATTTTCAATGAAGTAATTTTTACTTTATTGATACGGTGGCTGGTGATTTCCAGTGGTTCAAACAAATAATCACCAATCTGCAATTGTTCACCTTGTTGTGGAATATGTTGCAAGTGTTCCATTAACAAACCAGCCAGTGTTTGGTATTCGCGTTTTCCATCCAATGGCAGTGGCACGTAAAGTACCAAATCCTCTAGTGGCATAAACCCATTGGCGACCCAATACCCTTCTTCCATGACCTGAATATCATGGCGGGCATCGATCTCTCCGCCGCCCACAGGCAGGTTACCGGTAATGGTTTCCATCACATCTGTCACTGTGACTACACCTTCAACAGAACCGAACTCATCAACGACAAACGCGAAATGTGTTTGCGCCAGACGGAATTGCTCCAATGCTTGCAGCAAAGAGAGGGATTCCGGGAAAATCAGCGGTTGTTGCACCAAGTTCCGTAAATCGAAGGTATTATGAGTCAGTTGTTGGTTGAGGATATCAATCACATGTACCACGCCGAGAGGTTCATCACTGGTTTTTTCATCGGTAACGACAATCCGCGTATGTGGTTTTTGTTCCAATAGCAGAGTCAATTTTTCAGCCGGAGCATGGGCATCAAGATAAACAACATCATGGCGTGAAGTCATGATACTGCTGACAGTACGCTGAGCCATGCTGAGAACACGGGCGATCATCTGGCGCTCTTGAGGCTCAAAGACTTCTTCGTTATCAGTACCATCCGCAATCAGATTGGAAGTATGATTATCCAACGCAGCGTTTTCACGTTTACCGTTTAAAATGTGAAGAACGGCCTCCGCGGTTCTTTCACGCAGAGAACGGGAAGCGCTCAAGAACTTGCGGCGATTGAATTGGGCGAATTGATTCAATGCTTCAATCATGATGGAGAAACCGATAGCAGCATAGAGATAGCCTTTCGGTATGTGATAACCAAAGCCTTCTGCAACCAAACTGAAACCGATCATCAACAAGAAACTGAGACAGAGGATAACGATTGTGGGATGTGCATTAACGAATTTCGTCAGAGGCTTACTGGCCCATATCATCAAGATCATGGCGATGATAACTGCGGCAACCATGATACCAATGTGATCGACCATGCCTACAGCAGTAATAACGGAATCCAGTGAGAATACCGCATCTAAGACGATAATCTGCACGACAACCGGCCAGAAGCTAGCTTCTTTGCGTTGTTGATTGCTATGTATCGTTTTTCCTTCCAGCCGTTCATTCAATTCCATTGTGGCTTTGAACAGCAAGAAAAGTCCTCCTATCAGCATAATTAAATCACGGGCGCTGAAAGGATTATCCCATAGGGTAACGAGTGGTTCGGTCAGGGAAATGAGCCAAGACAGGCTAAATAACAGTAATATCCTCATAACCAGAGCACAGGAAAGCCCTGTCAGGCGAGCTTTATCTCTCTGTTTTTCAGGAAGTTTGTCTGCCAAAATGGCAATAAATATTAAGTTGTCAATTCCGAGAACAATTTCTAAAACGATAAGTGTAGCCAGACCGGCCCATATCGTCGGATCAGCGATCCATTCCATACAATTTATATTACCTTTTATTATGACGGCTTCTGCCGACTATTGAATAATGGGTATTGAAGGACGAAATATCAATAGTCGATTTATCTTAGTTGGAAATTTTTTCAGCAAACAAACGTCACGACGGTATCGATTGCACCAATAACTACCCCCTATGACCCTTCCTGAGTTAACATGTGACTTCATTAACAAATTGTCCACTCTCTTTTGTTGCATACAGGCATGTGTTGCATATGACATATTGTGTTACGTATTGCATCGGGTGGGCAGCAGTCATTATTAGACGGGAGTTATTCATGTCCAAACAACAGATCGGTGTTGTCGGTATGGCGGTAATGGGGCGCAATCTGGCGTTGAATATTGAAAGCCGTGGTTACTCTGTATCCATTTTTAACCGCTCCAGTGATAAAACTGACGAAGTTATTGCTGAAAATCCAGGGAAAAAATTAGTTCCAAGTTATTCCATTGAAGAATTTGTCGATTCACTGGAAAAGCCACGTCGTATTCTGTTGATGGTTAAGGCAGGCGAAGCTACGGATAAAACCATTGCATCGCTGACGCCACATTTGGATAAGGGTGACATTCTGATCGATGGTGGCAACACCTATTTTCAGGATACTATTCGCCGTAATCGTGAGTTGTCTGCTCAGGGTTTTAACTTTATTGGTACCGGAGTTTCTGGTGGTGAAGAAGGTGCACTGAAAGGCCCTTCAATTATGCCTGGTGGCCAGAAAGAAGCTTATGAGCTGGTAGCGCCTATTCTGAAAGAGATTGCTGCTCAGGTTGATGGCGAGCCTTGCGTCACTTATATTGGCGCAGACGGTGCCGGTCATTATGTGAAGATGGTTCACAATGGTATTGAATATGGTGATATGCAGTTGATTGCAGAAGCCTATTCCTTATTGAAAAACGCATTGAACCTCAGCAATCAGGAACTGGCAGAAGTATTCAGCGATTGGAACCAAGGCGAACTGAGCAGCTATTTGATCGAAATTACTGCTGATATTTTCCGTAAGAAAGATGAAGAAGGTAAATATCTGGTTGACGTGATTCTGGATGAAGCCGCTAACAAAGGTACCGGGAAATGGACTAGCCAGAGTTCTCTGGATCTGGGCGTTCCAGTGACATTGATTACAGAATCCGTATTTGCACGTTATATCTCTTCCCTGAAAGATCAGCGCGTAGCAGCATCCAAGGTACTGTCTGGCCCGGAAGCACAGCCATTCAATGGTGACAAAGCTGAATTTATCGAGAAAGTCCGCCGTGCTCTGTACTTGGGTAAGATTGTTTCCTATGCGCAGGGCTTCCAGCAACTGAAAGCGGCATCGGATGAATATAGTTGGGATCTGAACTACGGCGAAATTGCCAAGATTTTCCGTGCCGGTTGTATCATCCGTGCGCAATTCCTACAAAAAATCACGGATGCGTACAATGAAAACCCAGCTATTGCTAACTTGCTGCTAGCTCCTTACTTTAAACAAATCGCAGATGAGTACCAGCAAGCTCTGCGTGATGTTATCTCTTATGGCATACAGAATGGTATTCCAACACCAACATTCTCCGCTGCCATTTCTTATTACGACAGCTATCGTTCAGCCGTTTTGCCAGCCAACCTGATTCAGGCACAGCGTGATTACTTTGGTGCGCACACTTACAAGCGTACCGATAAAGAAGGTGTGTTCCACACCGAATGGCTGGAATAATCGTTAGATATTTTTATTAAATATTTAATGTTCAAAGAATAGGGTGCTGAGTTATCAACACCCTATTTTGTTGCATGAAACATATTAATTCAGAGATTGCTCTTTGAGCATCTGTTGTGCAAATCTCTCTAACCAGTGCGCTATCTCAGCATCATGGTAGTAAAGCAATGCAGCGAGGCTGAGGACAACCAGACTGAGTATTACTAGAACAAAAATATTATTCATATAATAATCACTCGTTTCATCTGGTTAAATTATAGCAAAGTGTAAACCTTATTTAAGTTAGCTTGAATTTATTGTTTATTTTCTTAAAGTTAGCTTTAATCGGCTTTTTTTCGAAAAGCAACTAATTCTGGTATAGCGATACGACGGTAATCTTCCGTATTTAAAATAATTGAACGTTCCAGACTGCCGGCATTAAATGCCAGTTCGTCATAGCGATCGAATAGGAATGGGTCGGCAACGAGCTTCAGGTCCGGATGAAAGCTAAACGGTGGAATAGCACCAAAAACACAGCGTGTCAATTCAGAAACTTCTTTTGGGCTTGCCAAAGATGCCCGGCTTCCTCCGGTTTGTCTGGCGAGAGTGGCAAGGTCGGCTTGTTGGTCAGCAGGTAAAACAGCAAGGATATACTGTCGATAACCATTCCCTTTCACATGACAGACCAGGCCTTTTGCGCCTTGGCCTAACTGGGTTCCCCGTATGTTTGCAACTTCTTCTGAACGACCACCGGTGGCATGTTCCATAACACGATAACGAGCATTGTGAGTATCCAACAAAGCAGTCAGACGTTCGAAAATGTCATTTTTTAGCAAAATTTTCTCCTACATAAACTTAAACTAAAATTTAGTACCTATTTTTTTATTCTTACATAGGCAATTATTGATTCTGGTCAAAATTACTGGGTCAGATAAATGTCACATTGTAATTCAATTCTCTTACATTGAAATTTGAAATACTTCAGTAAAATCTAAGGGGTTCCAAATGGCAGCATCGACTTTCTTTATCCCGTCAGTGAATAAAATTGGTATGGGGTGCATGGCTGAAGCCGTTGAATTAATAAAAAATTATGGCTACAGACAAGCACTGATTGTTACCGACCGCGTGTTGAACGAGATTGGTGTTGTCAGAAAGGTTCAGGCTTTACTGACAGAGGTAGGGATAAAAAGTGCGATTTATGATGGAACAAATCCAAACCCGACAACGATTAATGTTAAGGAAGGATTGGAAATTCTGCGCCAGCATCATTGCGATTGCGTTATCTCTTTGGGTGGCGGTTCACCTCATGACTGTGCAAAAGGTATTGCGCTGGTGGCGACCAACGGTGGGGATATTCGTGATTATGAAGGCGTTGATCGTTCAGCTAAACCGCAGTTACCTTTGATTGCTATTAATACTACTGCGGGTACCGCTTCTGAAATGACACGCTTCTGTATTATTACGGATGTTGAACGTCATATTAAAATGGCGATTGTGGATAAAAATGTTACGCCTGTTCTGTCAGTCAATGATTCTGCTTTGATGGCAGGTATGCCAAAAGGACTGACCGCCGCAACAGGGATGGATGCATTGACTCATGCCATTGAGGCTTATGTTTCTACAGCAGCGAACCCAATCACTGACGCCTGTGCATTAAAAGCAGTGACAATGATTAGCAATTATCTGCGCCGTGCCGTTGAAGATGGCAATGATATGGAAGCGCGTGAGAATATGGCCTATGCCCAGTTCTTGGCAGGTATGGCATTCAATAATGCTTCTTTGGGATATGTCCATGCGATGGCACACCAATTAGGTGGATTTTATGACTTACCACACGGTGTCTGTAATGCGGTTTTACTGCCACATGTGCAAAGATTTAATGCAAAAATTTCTGCGGTTCGCCTAAAAGAGATTGCCGGAGCGATGGGGGATGATGTAGCAGATCTGAATGATGAGCAAGGCGCTGATGCCTGTATCCGGGCAATTAGTGAATTGGCAAGAGATGTCAATATTCCGGCTGGGTTATCCTCATTGAATGTGAAAGAAGAAGATTTGCCAACATTGGCGACCAATGCGCTGAAAGATGCCTGTGGTTTTACTAACCCGATTCAAGCTTCACATGAAGAGGTTGTTGCTATCTTTAAAGCAGCGATGTAATAAAAGAAGCCACTTCGTTTATATTATATTCATTGGCGAAGTGGCTGCTATTTTTGAAAATCTCAATCCCTACTTTGGAAATTATTCTTTGGCCGAGTGTCGTTCCCGTAATTGACGAATGATACTGCTGAGGTCTAGATCCTGATCTTGCAGCAAAACCAGTAGGTGATAAATCAAATCTGCGGCTTCATTGGTCAATTCTTCTCTATCATTCACTGTCGCGGCCAATGCTGTTTCCACACCTTCTTCACCCACTTTCTGGGCAATGCGTTTTGTTCCACTGGCGTATAAACGAGCGGTATAGGAACTGTCCGGCGAGGCATTTTTTCGGCTTGCCAATAGTTGTTCCAATTGATAGAGGAAACCCCAGTCGGTTTGTACGGAAGCAAAGCAGCTTTCAGTACCTTTATGGCAGGTTGGGCCAACAGGATTTACGAGGGCGAGTAGAGTATCGTTATCACAATCGGGATAAATATCAACCAGATTCAGAAAATGACCGGAACTTTCGCCTTTTGTCCATAACCGCTGTTTAGTACGGGAGAAAAAGGTCACTTTACCTGAGTCGAGAGTGATATTCAGTGCTTCCTGATTCATGTAGCCCAACATTAATACTGTTCCAGAAATAGCATGTTGGACGATGACTGGCATCAGGTTATCCACTTTTCCCCAATCCAGCTTTTCGATTTCTTGTGTTGTTAATGGCTGTGCTGTCAACATGTTCTAACCTCGACATCCTGTGTAGCAAGATATTGCTTGAGTTCACCGATATTAATGAGTTGTTTGTGAAAAACGGAGGCAGCTAAAGCACCATCAACATTTGCAAGCTGAAAAGCATCGAGGAAATGTTCCGGTGCTCCGGCTCCACCGGAAGCAATTAATGGTACAGAACAGACATCACGCACTAATTTCAGTTGCGTGAGATCATAGCCATTGCGGACACCATCCTGATTCATCATATTCAGGACAATTTCACCCGCTCCACGTTGTTGTACTTCTTTGACCCAATCCAATGTCTGCCAGCGCGTGGCGGTTGTACGTTTTTCATCACCTGTAAATTGGTAAACCTGATAATTGTTGGTTTTCTCATCAAACCATGTATCAATACCTACAACGATACACTGGACTCCGTAGCGATCAGCCAAGCGGTTAATTAAATCAGGATCAGAAAGTGCAGGGGAGTTGATGGAAATTTTATCTGCCCCGAACGATAAAATTTGCCCTGCTTCTTCAATGGATTTAATGCCACCCGCCACACAGAAAGGGATGTCGATGACTTCCGCAACTTTTGCTACCCAGCTTTTATCCACCACACGACCATCAGACGAGGCGGTAATATCGTAAAACACCAACTCATCTGCGCCTTCTTGGGCATAGCGTTGTGCAAGAGGAACGATATCGCCAATAATTTCATGATTACGGAATTGTACGCCTTTGACGACTTGCCCATCACGGACATCAAGGCATGGAATTATGCGTTTTGCCAACATTGTATAGCCTCCGTCAGGGTAAATTTTCCTTCCAGTAATGCACGCCCGACAATAACACCTGCTACACCAGACGCAGGCAGAGGAGAAATATCGGCGAGGTTGCCAATACCGCCGGAAGCTTGAAGCCGGATTTGTGGGTATTGTTGGCTGATTTCCTGATAGAGAGTGATATTAGAGCCGCTTAATGTGCCATCACGGGAAATATCGGTACATAACACATGCTTTAACCCGACAGGAAGATATTGTTCAATGACATATTCAAGGGTGGCATGACTGTTTTCTTGCCAACCACTGATGGCTATTTGTTTAACCCCATCGGCACTGATGCGGATATCCAATGCCAGTACAATCGCTTCTGCTCCATATTGTTGAAACCACTGTTTGACTAATTCAGGATGGGTAATTGCAGTCGAGCCAATTACAACCCGGCTGGCACCTGCTTCAAGAAGTGTTTTGACATCGTTTTCTGAACGAATGCCTCCGCCAACCTGAACAGGCACAGTCACGCCCGCCACTAACTCTTTCAAAAGCGCGATCTGTCGTTTGGCAGGATCTTTTGCACCTGTCAGATCCACTAAGTGCAGTAATTCAGCGCCATCCTGCTCATATTGTTGCAAACGCGAAAGTGGAGAATTGCCATAATCCCGGCGTTGACCGTAATCTCCTTGATGCAAACGAACCACGTTGCCGTCGATTAAATCTAATGCAGGTATAATCATGGGATTACATCTCCAGAAAGTTTTTCAATAATTGTGCGCCTGCTGCACCTGAACGCTCAGGGTGGAATTGCACTCCAAAGAAATTGTCTTTTGCAACGGCACTGCTAAATATATTGCCGTATTCCGTTTGAGCAATCGTATATTCACCGATAGGCAGCGCATAGCTATGAACAAAATAGAACCGGGCATTGTCTGCAATGTGGCGAAACAGAGGGTGTCCTTCCTGTGCCTGTACTTGGTTCCAGCCCATATGCGGTAATGGCAATCCTTTGGTCACCATTTTTTCGACGGGTGCGTTAATTAATTTCAGCAAAGGAACGTTATTGCCTTCCGCGCTGATGTCAGCCAATAACTGCATGCCGAGGCAAATACCCAGTACAGGTTGAGAGAGTGAGTTAATCAATGGAATTAATTGGCGTTGTTCAAGTTGCTCCATTGCAGCGGCAGCCGTACCCACGCCGGGCAGAAGTAGTTTATCGGCTGAACGCACAACATTTGCGTCTAAACTGATAATTGGGTCATAGCCCAATCGACGGATGGCATAAGCAACAGATGCGAGGTTAGCACAACCTGTATCCAGAATAACTATTTTCATTATAACTTCCTTCATCATAACTTCCCTTATAGCATTCCTTATAAAACACCTTTTGAACTAGGTAAGGTATCGCCTTCTATGCGAATAGCCTGCCGCAATGTCCGGCCAAAAACTTTGAACAGGCTTTCTGCCCGATGATGGTCATTCTTTCCTTTGGTTTTCAGGTGCAGGGTGCATCCCATTGTGTAGGAGAGGGAACGGAAGAAATGTTCTATCATTTCTGTACTTAAATCTCCGACACGCTGATGTTTAAATTCAGCTTTATATTCAAGATGTGGGCGACCGGAAATATCTAAGGCACAGCGAGCAAGACATTCATCCATTGGCAATGTAAAGCCAAAACGGGCGATTCCCCGCTTATCTCCCAATGCTTGCTTCAAGGCTTCACCCAGTGCCAAACCAGTGTCTTCAACGGTGTGATGATCATCTATATAGAGATCGCCTTTGACTTGTATGTTCATGCGGAACCCGCCGTGAGTCGCGATCTGATCCAACATATGATCAAAGAAACCAACACCGGTATTGATGTGACTTTCACCTTCACGATCCAGCCAGACTTCAATATCAATGGCTGTTTCTTTGGTTTTGCGTTCAACATGTGCATGGCGATCTTTTCGAGCCAATTTTTCACAAATGGCTAACCATCCCAGTGATTCAGGTTGGTAGCGAATACCCTTAATTCCCATGTTTTGGGCTAATTGCAAATCAGTTTCCCGATCACCGATGACATAACTGTTTTCTGTATCAATGACATCTTCTGCCAGATATTGTTCTACCAAGCCGAGTCTGGGCTTACGGCAATTGCAGTTATCTTCAGGTTTGTGTGGGCAGATCAGCACGTCTTCAAAATGGATACCTTGTGAAATAAAAACTTGCATCATCAGGGCATGTGGTGGCTCAAAATCAGCTTGTGGAAAACTGGCTGTGCCTAATCCATCCTGATTAGTCACCATAACCAGCTTGTAACCTGCTTTTTGCAGGGATAACAGGGCAGGAATGACGCCAGCTTCAAAGGCCAGTTTATCAAGGCGATCGACCTGATAATCGCTGGGGGGTTCAGTGATCAACGTTCCATCACGGTCAATAAAAAGCAGTTTCTGGCTCATGGATTTTCGGTTTCCTTGATTTGTTGAGTCTGGCTGGAAAGCGCATTGATGGCATTGACCACCTGTTCACATTCACCCCGGTTACCAATAGTGATGCGCAGGCAATTCTCTAATCCCGGCTGCTTTCGCTGATCACGCAAGATGATTCCTTTATCCCATAAGGTCTTGAATACGATTTCTGCATCGGTAAATTTCACCAAAATATAGTTGGTTTCGCTCGGAAACACGTTTTCAACCAGTGCCAATTGACTGAGTTCTTGCTGAAGGTAAATCCGGTTACTGACAATTTCTGCCACACGATTTTTCATTGTCTGAATACCCGTTTCCGTTAGTGCTTGTGCAGCGATATCTGCGACAGGCGTTGCAAGTGGGTAAGGAGCAATCACTTTCAGCATCAGCGCGATAATATCGGCAGAAGCCAACGTAAATCCACAACGCAATCCAGCCAAAGCAAAAGCTTTCGAGAGGGTTCGCAAAATGACCAAGTGGGGGTAGTCTTGCAGCCAACGAGTGGTAGTATGTTGCGGACAAAATTCGATGTAAGCCTCATCAATGGCAACAATGGCTTGGTTGCGAGTGAGTTCAAGGATCTGACGTAATGCCGCAGGTTCAACCAAATTACCCGTGGGGTTGTTGGGGCTACAGATATAAACAAGTTTGACGCGATCCAAATTATTTTTAATGGAAGCAACATCGGGTTGCCAATTAGTGCTGACAGGGATTTTTTTCTGTTCCACACCGAAGGTTTCTGCACTAACGCTGTACATGCCGTAAGTCGGTGGGCAAAACAGCACGGCATCACGTCCGGGTTCGCAAAAAACGCGGAGCAATAGTTCGATAGATTCATCCGCTCCACGGCTGACAAGAACTTGTTCCGGCTGTAAGCCAATGTAATTGGCATAACGTTGGATAACCGCGGCGGGCTGACATTCAGGGTAGCGATTGAGCGTGTTCTCACGAAATTGGAAATCGGGTGCGGTATGGTATTCATTCGCATTCAGCCAAATATCGCCTTTACCTCCCAGACGGCGGGCTGACATATAGGGAACTAAATTACGAATATTTTCTCTTGCCAGTGAATTGATATCAAAAACCGTACTCATGATTGATCCTTAGCCTTGTGATTCTAAGTTTGCGTCATTCAAAGCAGCCATGCGTAATGTAACCGCATTTTTATGCGCGATGAGTTGCTCTGCCTGTGCCAGCGTTTCTATCGTGGGAGCAAGGTTTCTCAACCCTTGTGGTGTGAGTCGCTGAACGGTCATTCTTTTTAGAAAATCAGCCAGACCGAGGCTGGAATAGGTTGAAGTATAGCCATAGGTTGGTAGGACATGATTGGTACCGGATGCATAATCCCCCGCAGATTCTGGCGACCAGTCACCGAGGAATATAGAGCCAGCACTGGTAATCTGTTCCACTAATTGTTCAGGCTGACGGGTTTGAATGATCAAATGCTCAGGGCCGTATTGGTTGCTGATCTCCACGCATTGGGTGAGATCTTTTGTAATAATGATGCGGCTAGACTGCAAGGCCTGGTTTGCGATCTGCTGGCGTGGCAATATCGCGAGCTGGGCTTCAATTTCACGGATGACTTGTCCGGCAAAGTTTTCGTCAGGTGTTAGCAGTATGACTTGGGAATCCGGGCCATGTTCTGCTTGAGAAAGTAAATCTGCGGCAGTAAATACAGGGTTAGCTCCGTGATCAGCGATAACCAGTACCTCTGACGGGCCAGCGGGCATGTCGATTGCAGCACCATTAATATATTGGCTCACTTGCCGTTTGGCTTCTGTGACCCATGCATTGCCGGGACCAAAAATTTTGTCTACTTTGGGAACAGATTCTGTACCGAATGCCATTGCGGCAATGGCTTGTGCTCCACCAATTTGGAAAATTTCAGTGATCCCGCACAGTTGTGCCGCATAGAGAATTTCATCGGCAATGGGAGGTGGAGAACACAGGATGATGTTACGGCAACCCGCAATGTTAGCTGGTATGCCCAGCATTAATACTGTAGAAGGCAGCGGGGCAGAGCCGCCGGGAATATAAAGCCCGACTGAGTTTATTGGGCGGGTGATTTGCTGGCAGCGAACGCCCGGCAGGGTTTCAACTTCAATTTCTACTGGTTTTTGAGCCTCATGGAACTGACGAATATTGTTCATGGCCTGTTGCATCGCCTGCTTAATTTCAGGGAACAGGCGGTTGACAGCTAAATCTACTTCACTTGGAGTGATCCGGATGGCTTCTACAATCGTTTTGTCGAAGCGTTGGCTGAATTCTTGTAATGCTTGGTCGCCGCGTGTTTTTACTGTTTCCAGAATTTGTTTAACCGTGCAGGCAATATCACCTGATGCCGCGACAGCCGGACGAGCCAGCAATATTTTTTGTTGCTCTGGAGTGCATTCTTGCCAGTGGATGATGGTTTTAAAATTAATGTTCATCAAGCTTACTCCATCATTTTTTCAATTGGCAGAACGAGAATGGAACTCGCACCCAGTGCCTTGAGTTTTTCCATCGTTTCCCAGAATAGAGTTTCACTGCTGACCATGTGCATAGCGACACGATTTTGTGCACCTGCGAGTGGCAAAATGGTGGGGCGTTCGGCCCCCGGCAGCAGGGAAATAATCTCTTCCAACTTATCATTGGGAGCGTGTAGCATGATGTATTTGGATTCTCGTGCCTGAATAACGCCTTGAATGCGGAGCATCAGTTTGTCGATGAGCTGTTGCTTAGCTTCTGGCATCTCTCCATCACGTTGGATAAGGCAGGCTTTTGAACGATAAATCACTTCAACTTCCCGCAAACCGTTGGCTTCCAATGTGGCACCGGTTGAAACTAAATCACAAATGGCATCCGCTAGCCCTGCACGAGGTGCAACTTCGACAGAACCATTGAGGAGGCAGGATTTGAAGCGTATGCCTTTCTGATCTAAATAACGTTTTAGTAAATGTGGGTAAGACGTGGCAATACGGGCATCTTGCAGGCATTCCACTCCTGTATACTCGCAATCAAAGGAAGCCGCGAGGGAAAGACGGCAGTTACCAAAATCCAGACGACGTAATGTTAAATAACTCGGGGTTTCTCCTTGTGCCTGACGAGTCAGTAATTCTTCTTCAAGAACGTTTTCACCGATAATGCCCAAATCGACAACACCATCCATAACCAGGCCAGGGATATCATCATCGCGGACGCGCAGGATATCAATGGGCATATTTTCTGCAAATGCAATCAGGCGCTGTTGTTGTAAATTGATTTTGATCCCACAGCGTGTCAGCAATGTTCTGGAATCATCACTAAGGCGGCCCGATTTCTGAATGGCTATTCGTAAGCGTGTTTTATCTAACATATTGTGTTTTACCCTATCTTGATATTCGGTCAGTGTTTAAATCGTAGAAGCCAGAAACAAAAAACCCCCGGAAAATCTTCCGAGGGTTTTGTCGTATTCATGCCACCGGAAGACGGATTAAATGTCTTCCAGCACACAGCAGCCTGAAAGACTAATCAGGATGATGGCGATGATGATGGCTAAATTGAATACGGTTCATAATATGAAAGCTCTCTATCTACGTCTGATGTTATGTTAAGTGCTATTTTTATAAAGGGTATTATGTACTCAATGATGACTGTACTTAACGTTATGTTTGCGACTAAGGATTGGTTGCTTGTTGTTTAACCTATATGATTTTATGTATGAAAAGCAAACTTTTTTTTAAAAAAGATATTTATTTTGTGTTAATTAATTGTTTTTCATAATAAATCAGGGCTGTTGTCATTAGGGAGATATACGGGTAATGTTAACCATGGTCATATATTGACCTAATAATCAAAATCATGTCAGTTCTGGGGGAGAGCCATGGTAAAAAAAGTTTCTATTATTGGACTAGGCTGGTTAGGAATGCCATTGGCGCAAGCACTACTAAGTAGTAGTATGCAGGTAGTTGGCAGTAAAACAACATCGGATGGCGTTGAAGCTGCATGTATGTGTGGTGTAGATTGCCGCCTATTGAATCTAACCCCTCAAATTGTCTGTGAAATGGATGATCTTGAGCAACTGATGTCTGTCGATGTACTGGTTTTAACATTACCGGTTAGTGGGGTTGCTGGTGGAGGAGAGGGATATGTCAAAGCCGTGCAACTGATTATCGATACTGCGCTTTCATATGCTGTTCCACGAATTATTTTCACCAGTTCCACTTCAGTTTATGGCTCATCTGTGGGTTATCTTAATGAAGACGAGCCGTTGTCTCCCGAAACACAGTCAGCAACGGCGTTGGTGGAGTTGGAAAATTGGCTGCACCAGTTACCCAATACATCGGTCGATATATTACGTTTAGCTGGCTTGGTAGGTAATGGGCGTCATGCAGGGCGTTTTCTCGCGGGGCGAAAGGCAATTGAGGGAGGAGAAAATGCGGTTAATTTGGTACATCAGGATGATGTTATTTCCGCCATTAAGCTGCTTATCCAGCAGCCAAAAGGGGGGCATGTTTATAATCTGTGTGCACCCATCCACCCGAAAAGATCAGAATATTATCTGTTAGTCAGCCGGCAACTCGATTTAATGCCGCCAGAATTCTTACAGCCAGAAAATAAGGCAATTGAAAGCAAGGTGGTTGATGGTAGCCGGATCTGTCGGGAACTGGGGTTTGAGTACCAGTTCCCGGATCCCGGCAGAATGCCAATGAGCTAAAGATTAATTTATTTCGATCATAACAATCTTTTTAAAAGCGGGTCTTTCGGTTAACAGTTGATACCAGCGTTCTAGATTTGGCAGGGAAGGGCGATCTATCTCTACGTTTAACCACAAATAAACCAGCGGAGCCAGAGCGATATCAGCCATGCCAAATTTAGCACCGGAAAGGTATGGTTGGTGACTGAGGGTGTCATCGACAATTCTCAGTAATTTTTCAATTTCTGCTATCGCAGCCAACCCAATCCATCCATTTCTCAACGCTGGCTCTTTCTTGAAGATCGGCTGGGTAAAGGCAATCTTTACCGAATTTCGCTGCAATGTAACGTACAATTGCATTTGATTCCCACAAAATAAAATCACCGTCTTGCAAACAAGGAATAACGGCATTCGGATTCATGCGTAGGTATGTAGGATCATTGAGTTTGCCAAATTTTCCACCAATATCAATTTGTTGATATGGCACATTCAATTCTTCCAGACACCAAAGGACTTTTTTCACATTTGATGAGTTTTTACGACCCCAGATTGTTAGCATTATTTTTTTCTCATATAAGATCACTCGGAATTATCGATAATATGATAACAAAATCAGACTAATAACAAGAAAATCTTTACGTTATTGGGTTGGAGTCTTCTCTTATAACATCCTATATTGATAAGAGTTTTTATTTTTACTTTATAGATATATACCAAGTTGAGTAGTGAAGAAAAAGGGCGACTGATGATGAAAAAAAAACGACAAACACCGGTAATAAAATCTTTTGCTGTTGGCTTGAGTGTTTTTTGGTTAGCGAGTGCCAATGTGTATGCAATGGACGAACCCGCTGCACCTGAAATTGATGCTAAAGCTTATGTATTAATGGATTATGCCAGCGGAAAAATTCTAGCCTCAAATAATGCTGATGAGCAGTTAGATCCTGCGAGTTTAACCAAAATGATGACCAGTTATGTGATTGGGCAGGCGATTAAGTCGGGAAAAATTTCCACAGAAGATATGGTAATCGTTGGTAAAGATGCCTGGGCTACAGGCAATCCGGTGCTTAAAGGTTCATCCCTAATGTTTTTGAAACCGGGTGACAGAGTTAAGGTTATAGATCTGAACCGCGGTATTGTAATCCAGTCCGGTAATGATGCCAGTATTGCCCTTGCTGATTATGTGGCAGGCAGTCAGGACTCATTTGTTGATTTAATGAATAAATATTCGAAAACACTGGAATTGACGAATACCCATTTTAAAACCGTTCATGGCCTGGATGCGGCCGGGCAATATAGTACAGCCCATGATATGGCACTGTTAAGCCAGGCTATGATCCGTGATGTGCCGGAAGAGTATGCTCTGAATAAAGAGAAAGAATTTACGTTTAACAATATCCGTCAGCATAATCGTAACCGCTTATTATGGAATAATAATATGAGTGTGGATGGTGTGAAAACCGGACACACCAGTGGCGCTGGCTATAATCTGGTCGCATCAGCAACAGAAGGGCAAATGCGTTTGATTTCGGTGGTATTGGGCGCCCCCAGTGATCGGATGCGTTTTTCTGACAGTGAAAAACTTTTAGCATGGGGATTTCGCTTTTATGAATCGGCTATCCCCCTGAAGGCGAGTGATACGCTGGTGACGGAAAAAGTATGGTACGGGACGCTTTCAGAGGTCGCTTTAGGGGTTGAAAAAGATACCTCAGTAATAGTTCCTCGTGGACAGGTGAGTAATTTAAAAGCCAGTTTTACATTGAATCAAACTTCCCTTGAAGCACCGTTGGCGAAAAACCAAGTGGTGGGCACTGTGAATTTTATGCTCAATGATAAAGTTATTGATCAGCGTCCGTTGGTAGTTAAAGAAGCTGTGGAGGAAAGTGGCTTCTTTGGTCGTATGTGGGATTTCGTTGTAAAAACCGTGAGTGGTTGGTTTAGCTCGTTATTCAGTTAGTGAGAGTTAAAAGAACGCGATAAATCTACGTAACAACATGATGTGAAAAAATGCCAGTCACCAAAAGGTTGGCTGGCATTTTTTTGGAGCTACCGGACAAACAGCAGCTTTTTTACGTTGATTACATGACTGAGTAAATTGCCGCAGAAATAGCAATTGAACCTGTTACAACAACAAAGATATTGCTTGGTTTACCTGCATACTTGCGCATAGCCGGAACTTTATGAATGGCATACATTGGCATGATGAACAGGATCATGGCGATAATAGGGCCACCCAGTGACTGGATGATATCCAGAATACTTGGGTTAAGTGTAGCTATGATCCACGCACTGACTAACATAAAGAGGCTGGTGATACGATTCAGCGTTTTGTGCTGAATTGTTTTGCCTTGAGTGCTCAGTGCCTTGTTCACAATACCATTGAAACCTTCACGAGCGCCCAGATAGTGACCAAGAAAAGATTTGGTAATGGCAATGAAAGCAATTAATGGAGCTATGTATTCAATCGTGGGTACACGGAAATGGTTAGCCAGATAAGACAAAATAGTAATGTTCTGTGCTTTTGCCTCTGCCAAATTTTCAGGAGACAGACTCAGTACGCAGCTAAAGACGAAAAACATGACAGTCAGCACCATCATGATGTGAGCATAACCCAGAATGCGTGAGCATTTTTTCTCTGCATGTTCGCCGTACTCTTCACGTTTTGCTACTGCAAATGCAGAGATGATTGGAGAGTGGTTGAAAGAGAAAATCATAACAGGGAGCGCCAGCCACAAAGTGAATAGCAGGCCATGATTGCTTGTTGAGGACATCGCACTGTCCAGTGACAGAGTATCAAAGATAGCGGTGTTCCAATGAGGAACCAAATACACAGCCAACAACATTAAAACAGTGACAAATGGGAATACCAGTACGCTCATGGCCTTGACGATAGCTTGCTCACCGAAGCGGATGATGCTCATTACACCAAGGAGCAAGATAAGTGCCAGCAATGCACGTGGCGGGGCGCTCATTTGTAGCTGGTTTACGATAAAGCTTTCTACTGTGTTGGTCAGCGCAACGCTGTAAACCAGCAGTATAGGGTAAATGGCAAAGAAGTAGAGAATAGTGATCAGAAAACCTGCAACTTTACCAAAATGTTCTTCTACCACGCCGGTGATATCTTCACCGCTGCTTTTGCCAGATAAAACAAAACGACACATCCCACGGTGAGCAAAAAATGTCATGGGTAAAGCGAGTATTGCCATGATAATGAGAGGAATCAGGCCACCGATGCCAGCATTGATGGGAAGAAACAAAACACCAGCGCCAATGGCTGTGCCATATAACCCCAACATCCATACAGTGTCTGACTTACGCCAAGTAGCATGCCCGCTTTTGCTGGCAGCAGGGGATGCGATTGAACCCGATTGAGATGTGTCCATAAATATCTCCGAAATAACGCGGTAAAGTAAAATTTAAAAACTGCTAAACTCGCACATTAATTAAATGCGCGAGTTAGATTTTTATATGAATAATAAGTTGTCAGATATTGCGTTGATGTTTATCTAAACATTTTTATTACTACATTTTTATTACTAAATTAATAAGTTGGCTAAAATATGTTCATTTAAAACAGAACATTTAAACAAAGGAGCTGTAACTCTTGTTCACTGTATTTTTAATGCCCAAATCAAAAAACTTAACTCCTGACTTTTGATAGGGGAAATATATTTATTTTCAGTGAAATGTACCGTGATCACTCTCGCAATTGCAAGATTTATATAAAAAAGGAAAGATGTTATAGATCTTTGCTGAAATGTTGATCAAATATTAAAGAAAAGAGAATGAAGGATTTAACAAGGATGATATCATTATTTTTGTTTTAAATTCTCATATTGACCTATATTATTATTTAATAATATTCATATAT
>NZ_LFCV01000009.1 GCF_001037465.1 Xenorhabdus khoisanae | reverse complement strand
GTTGAGCGTGGTCAGGTTCTGGCGAAGCCAGGTTCTATCCACCCACACACTCAGTTCGAATCTGAAGTGTACATCCTGAGCAAAGATGAAGGTGGCCGTCATACTCCATTCTTCAAGGGTTACCGTCCACAGTTCTACTTCCGTACAACTGACGTAACCGGTACTATCGAACTGCCAGAAGGCGTAGAGATGGTAATGCCAGGTGACAACATCAACATGGTAGTTAACCTGATTGCTCCAATCGCAATGGACGAAGGTCTGCGTTTCGCAATCCGTGAAGGCGGCCGTACTGTAGGCGCTGGTGTTGTTGCTAAAGTTATTGCTTAATCTTTAATTATCAAAAGATTATAACGAAAGAGGAGCCAAGGCTCCTCTTTTCTATTTTTAGCCACCATAATTGGTGGCTTTGTTTTATCTCAAAGCAGAACAAAAACAATAATTGAAATGAGATTTATTTCTATTTAATATGCTCTGGTATCGTTTATTTCATAAACGTGATCAACGTTAAGTTAAGTGTAGCTATTTTATCTGACCTAAATAGTTATCAAGAGTGTAATGTAAATAGCTAGAAGAGTGCTTCCATGTATGTCTGTCTCTGTAATGCAATAAGTGATAAAACCATACGCAACGCTGTTCATCAGCGACATGTTCGTTCTATCAGAGAACTTAGGGACTTTGTTCCTGTAGGAAATGATTGCGGAAAATGCATACGTCAGGCACGTGAAATCATGAATGAGGAGATTGCCCTCCTGCCCCCGATAAATAATGTTGCTTAAAATAGATCCAATTTTCTTGCAATTACTCTGCCAAACGAGTACTACACTATAGTTACTGGAAGCGGAGGAAATTGTTATGAAAGGTGATAAAAAGATAATTGCACATTTGAACAAACTTCTTGGTAATGAGCTTGTCGCTATTAATCAGTATTTTTTACATGCCCGAATGTTTAAAAATTGGGGATTGATGCGATTAAATGACGTTGAGTACCACGAATCCATTGACGAGATGAAGCACGCAGATAAGTTTATCGAGCGTATTCTCTTTCTGGAAGGGATACCAAATCTACAAGATTTGGGTAAACTCAATATAGGTGAAGATGTAGAAGAGATGCTACGTTCTGATCTGGAATTAGAATTACGTGGCACAAAAGATCTGAGAGAAGCAATCGCATATGCTGATTCAGTTCATGATTATGTCAGCCGGGACTTGATGATAGAGATACTTACGGATGAAGAAAATCATATAGACTGGCTGGAAACTCAACTTGAACTCATATCTAGAATTGGCATACAAAATTACATTCAATCTCAGCTTGCTGAAGAAGAATAGCTATAATTTGCCGCCCTATAATTTACTGTATATAGGGCGCTTTCCCTCCCCCTCCCCCCTTCCAGTGTGTATTTTTTGAATAGATTTCATCCTTAATCTTGCTTTGTGAGTAAATTCACGTATAATGCGCGAGCTTACCTACATAGTAGGACTGATTTTATCAGTAATGAGCGGTAAATTACCGCCATTTAAAATACTCCCGATATGGGAGTTACACATTGAACGATTACACTCCCCTATCAATCGAAATGGGTGCGAGGAGTAATCATTTACGTTTATAAAATAGTTGGAGCTCTGGTCTCATGCAGAACCAAAGAATCCGTATCCGCCTGAAAGCATTTGATCATCGTTTGATCGATCAATCAACTGCGGAAATCGTAGAGACCGCTAAGCGCACTGGTGCGCAGGTTCGTGGTCCGATCCCGCTGCCGACTCGTAAAGAGCGTTTTACCGTTCTGATTTCTCCGCACGTTAACAAAGATGCGCGTGATCAGTACGAAATTCGCACTCACAAACGTCTGGTTGACATCGTTGAGCCAACCGAGAAAACCGTTGATGCTCTGATGCGTCTGGATCTGGCTGCCGGTGTAGACGTGCAGATCAGCCTGGGTTAATCAGGTCATTGAACGATTGAGAGGTTGAAACAATGATTGGTTTAGTCGGTAAAAAAGTGGGTATGACTCGCGTCTTCACAGAAGATGGCGTTTCAATCCCTGTAACTGTTATCGAAATCGAAGATAACCGTGTTACTCAAGTTAAAAGCAACGAGACTGACGGTTATCGTGCAATTCAGGTAACGACTGGTAGCAAAAAAGCTAACCGCGTTAATAAATCTGAAGCAGGTCATTTCGCTAAAGCTGGCGTTGAAGCTGGTCGCATCCTGCGTGAATTCCGTCTGTCAGAAGGCGAAGCAGAGTTCACTGTAGGTCAAAGCATTAGCGTTGAAATTTTCGCTGACGTTAAAAAAGTCGACGTTACTGGTACATCTAAAGGTAAAGGTTTCGCGGGTACTGTTAAACGCTGGAACTTCCGTACTCAGGATGCTACCCATGGTAACTCCTTGTCCCACCGTGTTCCAGGTTCTATCGGTCAGAACCAGACTCCAGGCAAGGTGTTCAAAGGCAAGAAAATGGCAGGCCAACTGGGTAATGAGCGTGTAACCGTTCAGAGCCTAGATGTAGTACGTGTTGACGCTGAGCGTAACCTGCTGCTGGTCAAAGGTGCTGTTCCAGGTGCAACGAACAGTAACCTGATCGTAAAACCGGCTGTCAAGGCGTAACGTCGAGGAGATAGGAATGGAATTGGTAATGAAAGACGCGCAAAGCGCGCTGACTGTTTCCGAAACTACCTTCGGGCGTGATTTCAATGAAGCGCTTGTGCATCAAGTAGTTGTTGCGTATGCAGCGGGTGCTCGTCAAGGTACTCGTGCTCAGAAAACTCGTGCTGAAGTTTCTGGTTCAGGTAAAAAACCATGGCGTCAGAAAGGTACTGGCCGTGCGCGTTCTGGTTCTATTAAGAGCCCAATTTGGCGCTCTGGTGGTGTAACTTTCGCAGCGAAGCCACAGGACCACAGTCAAAAAGTTAATAAAAAGATGTACCGCGGTGCTCTGAAAAGCATCCTGTCTGAACTGGTACGTCAAGATCGTCTGATCGTTGTCGAGAAGTTCTCTGTTGAAGCACCTAAAACTAAGCTGCTGGTACAGAAACTGAAAGAAATGGCTCTGCAAGACGTGCTGATCGTCACTGGCGAAGTTGATGAGAATCTGTTCTTAGCAGCTCGTAACCTGTATAAGGTTGACGTTCGTGATGCAGCAGGTATCGACCCTGTAAGCCTGATCGCCTTCGACAAAGTGGTTATGACTGCTGAAGCTGTGAAGCAAGTTGAGGAGATGCTGGCATGATCCGTGAAGAACGTCTGCTGAAAGTACTGCGCGCGCCGCACGTATCTGAAAAAGCTTCTACAGCGATGGAAAAAAGCAATACCATCGTTCTCAAAGTTGCGAATGACGCGACTAAAGCAGAGATCAAGGCTGCCGTACAGAAACTGTTTGAAGTTGAAGTTGAAGGTGTAAACACTTTGCTGGTTAAAGGTAAAGTTAAACGCCACGGTCAGCGTATTGGTCGTCGTAGCGACTGGAAAAAAGCTTACGTCACCCTGAAAGAAGGCCAAAATTTGGACTTCGTTGGCGGCGCTGAGTAAGTCGGAGGAGTAAAGAACAATGGCAGTTGTTAAATGTAAACCTACGTCTCCGGGCCGTCGCCACGTTGTTAAAGTGGTTAACCCTGAGCTGCATAAGGGTAAGCCTTATGCTCCGTTGTTGGAAAAAAACAACAAAACTGGTGGTCGTAACAACAATGGTCGTATTACCACTCGTCACATCGGTGGTGGCCATAAACAGCATTATCGTCTGATTGACTTCAAACGTAATAAAGACGGTATCCCTGCTGTTGTTGAGCGTCTGGAATATGATCCAAACCGTTCAGCAAACATCGCACTGGTTCTGTACAAAGACGGCGAGCGTCGTTACATCCTTGCGCCTAAAGGCCTGAAAGCAGGTGATCAGATCCAGTCTGGTGCTGATTCAGCAATCAAGGCGGGTAACGCTCTGCCAATGCGCAACATCCCGGTTGGTTCTACTGTCCACAACATAGAAATGAAACCAGGTAAAGGTGGCCAGCTGGCTCGTTCAGCAGGTGCTTATGCTCAGATCGTTGCACGTGACGGTTCTTATGTAACCCTGCGTCTGCGTTCTGGTGAAATGCGTAAAGTGCTGTCTGACTGCCGTGCTACTTTAGGTGAAGTTGGTAACGCAGAACATATGCTGCGCGTTCTGGGTAAAGCTGGTGCAAGCCGCTGGCGTGGTATCCGTCCTACCGTTCGTGGTACGGCGATGAACCCAGTAGACCATCCACATGGTGGTGGTGAAGGTCGTAACTTTGGTAAACACCCTGTAACTCCATGGGGCATTCAGACCAAAGGTAAGAAGACCCGTAGCAACAAACGTACTGATCAATATATCGTACGTCGCCGTTCTAAAAAATAATTAGAGGATAAGCCATGCCACGTTCTCTCAAGAAAGGTCCATTTATTGACCTGCACTTGCTGAAGAAGGTAGAGAAAGCGGTGGAAAGCGGAGACAAAAAGCCTATTAAGACTTGGTCCCGTCGTTCAACGATCTTTCCTAACATGATCGGTTTGACCATCGCTGTCCATAATGGTCGTCAGCATGTTCCAGTTTTTGTTTCCGACGAAATGGTTGGTCACAAACTGGGTGAATTCGCGCCGACCCGTACTTATCGCGGCCATGCGGCCGATAAAAAGGCTAAAAAGCGCTAAGGTAGGAGGAAGAGATGGAAACTATCGCTAAACATCGCCACGCTCGTTCTTCTGCTCAGAAGGTTCGCCTTGTGGCTGACCTGATCCGCGGTAAGAAAGTGTCGCAAGCTCTGGAAACTCTGACCTATACCAACAAGAAAGCTGCTGGTTTAGTGAAGAAAGTACTTGAGTCTGCTATTGCTAACGCAGAACACAACGATGGCGCTGACATCGATGATCTGAAAGTCACGAAAATTTTCGTAGACGAAGGCCCAACTATGAAGCGTATTATGCCTCGTGCCAAAGGCCGCGCAGATCGTATCCTGAAGCGCACCAGCCACATTACTGTGGTTGTGTCCGATCGCTGAGACTCTGGAGACTAGCAATGGGTCAGAAAGTACATCCTAATGGTATTCGTCTGGGAATTGTCAAACCTTGGAACTCTACCTGGTATGCGAATACTAAAGAATTCGCTGACAACCTAGACAGCGACTTTAAAGTTCGCCAGTACTTGAACAAAGAACTGGTTAAAGCATCTATTTCACGTATCGTTATCGAACGTCCTGCGAAAAGCATCCGTGTGACTATTCACACTGCTCGTCCAGGTATTGTAATCGGTAAAAAAGGTGAAGACGTTGAAAAACTGCGTAAGGCTGTAGCGGATATCGCTGGCGTTCCTGCGCAGATTAATATTGCCGAAGTGCGTAAACCTGAACTGGACGCAAAATTGGTTGCTGACAGCATCAGCTCACAGCTGGAACGTCGTGTTATGTTCCGTCGTGCTATGAAGCGTGCTGTACAGAACGCAATGCGTCTGGGCGCTAAAGGTATCAAAGTGGAAGTAAGCGGCCGTCTGGGCGGTGCTGAAATCGCGCGTACTGAATGGTATCGTGAAGGTCGTGTACCTCTGCATACTCTGCGTGCGGACATCGACTACAATACTTCTGAAGCGCACACCACTTATGGTGTAATCGGCGTTAAGGTATGGATCTTCAAAGGTGAGATCCTGGGTGGTATGGCTGCAGTTGAACAGGCGGAAAAACCGGCTGCTCAACCTAAAAAGCAGCAGCGTAAAGGCCGCAAGTAAGGAGAGTCGCTGATGTTACAACCAAAGCGTACGAAATTCCGTAAAGTGCACAAAGGCCGCAACCGCGGTCTGGCTGCAGGTGCGGATGTTAGCTTCGGCACTTTCGGTCTGAAAGCTGTGGGCCGTGGTCGTCTGACTGCTCGTCAGATCGAAGCGGCACGTCGTGCTATGACCCGTGCAATTAAGCGTCAAGGTAAAATCTGGATCCGTGTGTTCCCAGACAAACCGATCACCGAAAAGCCACTCGAAGTGCGTATGGGTAAAGGTAAAGGTAACGTAGAATACTGGGTTGCCTTGATCCAGCCCGGTAAAGTCCTGTATGAAATGGACGGTGTACCTGAAGAGCTGGCTCGTGAAGCATTCAAGCTGGCAGCAGCGAAACTGCCTATCAAAACCACCTTTGTAACTAAGACGGTGATGTAATGAAAGCACAAGAGCTGCGCGAAAAAAGCGTTGAAGAGCTGAACACTGAGCTGCTGAACCTGTTACGCGAACAATTTAATCTGCGTATGCAGGCGGCGAGCGGCCAGCTGCAACAGTCTCACCTGTTGAAACAAGTGCGTCGTAATATTGCACGCGTTAAGACTTTACTGACTGAGAAGGCGGGTGCGTAATGACCGATAAAATCCGTACTCTGCAAGGTCGTGTTGTTAGCGACAAAATGGAAAAATCCATTGTTGTTGCTATTGAGCGTAAGGTGAAGCACCCTCTGTATGGTAAATTCATCAAACGTACGACCAAACTGCACGTACATGACGAGAACAATGAATGTGGAATTGGTGATGTAGTGGAAATCCGCGAAACCCGTCCACTGTCTAAGACTAAATCTTGGACTTTAGTTCGCGTTGTAGAGAAAGCGGTTCTATAATAGATCGCTGTATCGTACAAAATAAACGGCTCAGAAAAACAGGGCCGTTTATTTTTCTGTCCATCGCGAAGATGTGGTGTTATAATGCCGCGCCCTCGTAGTATGGGATATTGAAACGGCCTCTTTAAAAATAAAGTGGCTCAGTAGTAGTTGACATTTAGCGGAGCACTAAAATGATCCAAGAACAGACTATGCTGAACGTGGCCGACAACTCCGGTGCACGTCGCGTAATGTGTATCAAGGTTCTAGGTGGCTCGCACCGTCGCTACGCAAACGTCGGTGATATCATCAAGATCACTATCAAGGAAGCAATTCCTCGTGGTAAAGTGAAAAAAGGTGATGTCCTGAAAGCGGTAGTGGTGCGCACCAAGAAGGGTGTTCGTCGCCCGGACGGTTCTGTCATTCGCTTCGATAGCAACGCTTGCGTATTGTTGAACAACAATAGTGAGCAAGTTATCGGTACGCGTATTTTTGGGCCGGTAACTCGTGAACTTCGTAATGAAAAGTTCATGAAAATTATCTCTCTGGCACCTGAAGTACTCTAAGGAGCAGACAATGGCAGCGAAAATCCGTCGTGATGACGAAATTATCGTGCTGACCGGTAAAGACAAAGGTAAGCGCGGTAAAGTAAAACAGGTTCTTTCTTCTGGTAAAATTATTGTTGAAGGTATCAATCTGGTTAAAAAACATCAGAAGCCAGTTCCGGCTCTGAACCAACCAGGTGGCATCGTTGAAAAAGAAGCAGCTATCAATGTTTCTAACGTTGCAATCTTTAATACAGTAACCGGCAAGGCTGACCGTGTAGGTTTTAGATTCGAAGACGGCAAAAAAGTCCGTTTCTTCAAGTCTAATAACGAAACTATCAAGTAATTTGGAGTATACGATGGCGAAACTGCATGATTACTACAAAGACGAGGTAGTCCAGAAACTGATGACTCAGTTTGGTTACCATTCTGTCATGCAAGTCCCTCGGGTCGAGAAGATCACCCTGAATATGGGTGTTGGTGAAGCGATCGCTGACAAAAAACTGCTGGATAACGCAGCAGCTGATTTGACAGCAATCTCTGGTCAGAAACCATTGATCACCAAAGCTCGCAAGTCAGTTGCAGGCTTCAAAATCCGTCAGGGCTATCCAATCGGCTGTAAAGTAACCCTGCGTGGAAAACGCATGTGGGAGTTCTTTGAGCGCCTGATTTCTATTGCTGTACCACGTATCCGTGACTTCCGTGGATTGTCCGCTAAATCATTTGATGGACGTGGTAACTACAGCATGGGTGTTCGTGAGCAAATCATCTTCCCTGAAATCGATTACGATAAAGTGGATCGTGTACGTGGTTTGGATATTACTATCACCACTACTGCGAAATCTGATGATGAAGGCCGCGCACTGTTGGCTGCGTTTAACTTCCCGTTCCGCAAGTAAGGCAGGGTACTCATGGCTAAGCAATCAATGAAAGCGCGTGATGTAAAGCGTGCGAAATTAGCTGAGAAATTCTTCGCAAAACGCGTTGAACTGAAAGCGATCATCTCTGATGTAAACGCATCTGATGAAGACCGTTGGAATGCTGTTCTCAAGCTGCAAACACTGCCACGTGATTCCAGCCCTTGCCGTCAGCGTAACCGCTGCCGTCAGACTGGGCGTCCGCATGCATTTTTGCGGAAGTTTGGGTTGAGCCGTATTAAAGTCCGTGAAGCCGCTATGCGCGGTGAAATCCCGGGCCTTAAAAAGGCTAGCTGGTAATTGTCACCAATTGAATCACGGGAGTAAAGACAGATGAGCATGCAAGATCCGATCGCGGATATGCTGACCCGTATCCGTAACGGTCAGGCCGCGAATAAAGTTGCGGTCACCATGCCTTCCTCCAAGCTGAAAGTGGCAATTGCCAACGTGCTGAAGGAAGAAGGTTACATTGAAGATTTTAAAATCGAAGGCGACACCAAGCCAGAATTGGAAATAACACTGAAATATTTCCAAGGTAATGCTGTTGTAGAAAGCATTCAGCGTGTAAGCCGCCCAAGTCTGCGCATCTATAAGAAAAAAGATGAGCTGCCACAAGTTATGGCTGGCCTGGGTATCGCTGTTGTTTCTACCTCTAAAGGTGTAATGACTGATCGTGCAGCTCGCCAGGCTGGTCTGGGTGGCGAGATTCTCTGCTACGTAGCTTAATTCGGGAGGAAAGAATGTCTCGTGTTGCAAAGGCACCCGTCGTCATTCCTGCCGGCGTAGAGGTTAAACTCAACGGTCAGGTTATTTCGATTAAGGGTAAAAACGGCGAGCTAAGTCGTACAATCCATAACGCAGTTGAAGTTCAACATGCGGATAGCCAACTGACTTTCGCTCCTCGTGAAGGTTTCTCTGATGCTTGGGCACAGGCGGGTACTACTCGTTCTCTGCTGAATGCAATGGTTATCGGTGTTAACGAAGGTTTCACTAAGAAACTTCAACTGGTAGGTGTTGGTTACCGTGCAGCAGTTAAAGGCAATGCAGTTAGCTTGTCTTTGGGCTTCTCGCATCCGGTCGAGCATCAACTGCCAGAAGGCATAACTGCGGAATGCCCATCACAAACTGAAATCGTACTGAAAGGTGCTGATAAGCAGGTGATTGGTCAAGTTGCGGCAGATTTGCGTGCCTATCGTCGTCCTGAGCCATATAAAGGCAAGGGTGTTCGTTACGCCGATGAAGTCGTGCGTACCAAAGAGGCTAAGAAGAAGTAAGGTAACACTATGGATAAGAAAGCAGCTCGTATCCGTCGTGCGACCCGCGCACGCCGCAAGCTCCAGGAACTGGGTGCAACTCGCCTGGTGGTACATCGTACCCCTCGCCATATTTATGCGCAGGTTATCGCACCAAATGGTTCTGAAACTCTGGTGGCCGCTTCTACAACAGAAAAAGCTATCAGTGAACAACTGAAATTTACTGGAAACAAAGAAGCCGCAGCATTAGTTGGTAAAATTGTTGCTGAACGTGCTCTGGAAAAAGGCATTAAAGATGTGTCCTTTGACCGTTCTGGTTTCCAATATCATGGTAGAGTCCAGGCACTGGCAGATGCTGCCCGTGAAGCTGGCCTTCAGTTCTAAGGTAGAGGTGTAAGATGGCTCACATCGAAAAACAAGCTGGCGAACTGCAGGAAAAGCTGATCGCGGTAAACCGCGTATCTAAAACCGTTAAAGGTGGCCGCATTTTCAGCTTTACAGCACTGACTGTAGTTGGTGATGGTAACGGTCGCGTTGGTTTTGGCTACGGCAAAGCACGCGAAGTTCCGGCAGCGATCCAGAAAGCGATGGAAAAAGCACGTCGCAATATGAAAAACGTCGCACTTAACGGCGGCACTCTGTACCACCCAGTGAAAGGTTCACACACCGGTTCCCGCGTGTTCATGCAGCCTGCCCACGAAGGTACAGGTATCATCGCCGGTGGTGCGATGCGTGCTGTTCTGGAAGTGGCTGGAGTTCGTAACGTACTGGCTAAAACCTATGGTTCCACTAACCCAATCAACGTGGTTCGTGCAACTCTGGATGCATTAGACAGTATGAAGTCTCCAGAAATGGTCGCAGCTAAGCGTGGCAAATCCGTCGAAGAAATTCAGGGGTAATGACCATGGCTAAGACTATTAAAATCACTCAGGTTCGCAGTTCAATTGGTCGTTTGCCTAAACACAAGGCAACTCTGACTGGTTTAGGCCTGCGTCGCATTGGTCATACAGTTGAACGTGAAGATACACCAGCTGTTCGCGGTATGGTCAACTTGGTTTCCTATATGGTTAAAGTTGAGGAGTAACAGATGCGCTTAAATACTCTGTCTCCGGCTGAAGGTGCCAAGCACGCGCCTAAACGTGTAGGTCGTGGTATTGGTTCTGGTCTGGGTAAAACCGGCGGCCGTGGTCACAAAGGTCAGAAGTCTCGTTCTGGCGGTGGCGTTCGTCGCGGTTTTGAAGGCGGCCAAATGCCTCTGTATCGTCGTCTACCAAAATTTGGTTTTACTTCACGTAAGGCAATGATCACTGCAGAAATTCGTCTGTCTGATTTTGCTCGTGTTGAAGGCGATGTTATCGATCTGAATGCACTGAAAGCGGCTAACATCATTGGCCCTCAAATTGAATTCGCTAAAATAATGCTTTCTGGCGAAGTCAATCGCGCAGTAACTGTGCGTGGCTTGCGTGTTACTAAAGGCGCCCGCGCTGCGATTGAAGCTGCTGGCGGTAAAATTGAGGAATAAGTAACAGATGGCTAAACAACCAGGATTAGATTTTCAAAGTGCCAAAGGCGGATTAGGCGAGTTAAAACGCAGACTTTTGTTTGTCATTGGAGCTCTAATTGTTTTCCGTATTGGCTCTTTTATTCCAATCCCTGGTATTGATGCCACTGTGCTTGCCAAATTGCTCGAGCAGCAAAGAGGCACCATCATTGAAATGTTTAACATGTTCTCTGGTGGTGCTTTAAGCCGTGCTTCTATCTTTGCACTGGGGATAATGCCGTATATTTCTGCGTCGATTATTATCCAGTTGCTAACTGTGGTTAACCCCCGTTTAGCAGAGATTAAGAAGGAAGGGGAAGCTGGTCGTCGTAAGATCAGTCAGTACACCCGTTATGGCACATTAGTGCTGGCAATATTCCAGTCAATCGGTATTGCTACTGGGTTGCCGAATATGCCTGGAATGCAAGGCTTAGTGATTAATCCTGGTTTTGCGTTCTATTTCACGGCTGTTGTAAGTCTGGTCACGGGAACCATGTTCTTGATGTGGCTGGGTGAGCAGATTACTGAACGAGGTATCGGTAACGGTATTTCGATCATAATCTTTGCTGGTATCGTTGCGGGTTTACCGCCTGCGATTGGTCACACCATCGAGCAAGCTCGGCAAGGCGACTTGCACTTCCTCCTGTTGCTGTTGGTTGCAGTATTAGTGTTTGCCGTAACTTTCTTCGTTGTTTTCATGGAGCGTGGTCAACGTCGTATCGTTGTTAACTATGCTAAACGTCAACAAGGTCGTAAAGTTTTCGCGGCACAAAGTACACATTTACCGTTGAAAGTGAATATGGCTGGGGTTATCCCTGCAATTTTTGCTTCCAGTATTATTTTGTTCCCTGGTACCATAGCCTCTTGGTTTGGTAGTGGGGCAAACTGGAATTGGCTAACAACTATTTCTATGTATTTGCAGCCAGGTCAACCACTTTATGTGTTATTATACGCGTCTGCAATCATCTTCTTCTGTTTCTTCTACACGGCTTTGGTTTTCAATCCAAGAGAAACAGCAGATAACCTGAAGAAGTCCGGTGCATTTGTACCAGGAATTCGTCCGGGAGAGCAAACGGCTAAGTACATCGATAAAGTAATGACTCGTTTAACCCTAGTTGGTGCGTTATATATTACTTTTATCTGCTTAATCCCGGAGTTCATGCGTGATGCAATGAAAGTTCCATTCTATTTTGGTGGGACTTCCCTACTGATTGTAGTTGTCGTCATCATGGACTTTATGGCTCAAGTGCAAACTCTAATGATGTCGAGTCAGTATGAGTCTGCATTGAAGAAGGCAAACCTGAAAGGGTATAACCGCTAATAGGTTTGCTTGAGAAGTTACGGAGAGTAAAAATGAAAGTTCGTGCTTCCGTCAAGAAATTATGCCGCAACTGCAAAATCGTTAAACGTAACGGTATCGTTCGTGTGATTTGCAGTGCAGAGCCTAAGCACAAACAGCGCCAAGGCTAATTAATCGCATATTTTTCTTGCAAAGTTGGGTTGAGCTGGCTAAATTAGCCAGCCAATCTTTTTTATCTGACAGCAACATTGTTTGAGTATCCTGAAAACGGGCTTTTCAGAATGATGTTGCAGTGAATAAATATTGTAGGAGTGCATAGTGGCCCGTATAGCAGGCATTAACATTCCTGATCAGAAACATACCGTAATCGCGTTAACCTCGATCTACGGCATCGGTAAAACCCGCTCACAAGCAATCTGTGCAGCAGCGGGCATTGCTGAAAATGTTAAGATCAGTGAGCTGTCTGAAGAGCAAATTGACAAGCTGCGTGACGAAGTTGCTAAATACGTTGTAGAAGGTGATTTGCGTCGTGAAGTAACCCTGAGTATCAAACGTCTGATGGATCTTGGTTGCTATCGTGGTTTGCGTCATCGTCGTGGTCTGCCAGTTCGCGGTCAGCGTACTAAGACCAATGCACGTACCCGTAAGGGTCCGCGTAAACCGATCAAGAAATAATCGGGGTATTGAATAATGGCAAAAGCACCTATTCGTGCACGTAAGCGTGTAAGAAAACAAGTCTCTGACGGTGTGGCTCATATCCATGCTTCTTTCAACAACACCATCGTTACTATTACTGATCGTCAGGGTAACGCATTGGGTTGGGCAACTGCTGGTGGTTCCGGTTTCCGTGGTTCTCGTAAATCTACTCCGTTTGCGGCCCAGGTTGCAGCAGAGCGCTGTGCCGAAGCAGTAAAAGAATACGGAATTAAGAATCTGGAAGTTATGGTTAAAGGACCTGGTCCTGGCCGTGAGTCAACTATCCGCGCATTAAACGCGGCTGGTTTCCGCATCACTAATATTACTGATGTGACTCCGATCCCTCATAACGGTTGTCGTCCACCGAAAAAACGTCGCGTTTAATGCGTCTTCGTTTTTAGGATTGTTGGAGAAAGAAAATGGCAAGATATTTGGGTCCTAAGCTCAAGCTGAGCCGTCGCGAGGGTACAGACCTTTTCCTGAAGTCTGGCGTTCGCGCGATTGACACCAAGTGTAAATTAGAACAGGCACCAGGCCAGCACGGCGCACGTAAACCGCGTCTGTCTGACTATGGTGTACAGTTACGTGAAAAGCAAAAAGTTCGTCGTATTTACGGTGTTCTGGAGCGTCAATTCCGTAACTACTATAAAGAAGCGACCCGTCTGAAAGGCAACACAGGTGAAAACCTGCTGAATTTGCTGGAAAGTCGCTTGGATAACGTCGTTTATCGTATGGGCTTTGGTGCGACTCGTGCTGAATCACGTCAGATGGTAAGCCACAAGGCTATCATGGTAAATGGTCACGTTGTTAACATCGCTTCTTATCAGGTATCCCCGAATGACGTAGTCAGCGTTCGTGAAAAAGCGAAGAAGCAGGCTCGCATTAAAGCAGCCTTAGAGCTGGCTGAGCAGCGTGAGAAACCAACTTGGTTGGAAGTTGATGCTGCGAAGATGGAAGGTGTGTTCAAACGTATTCCTGAACGTACTGATCTATCCGCTGACATTAACGAACACCTGATCGTCGAGCTTTACTCTAAGTAAAGCTTAGCACCAAAGAGAGGACACAATGCAGGGTTCTGTGACAGAGTTTCTAAAACCGCGCCTGGTAGATATCGAGCAAGTCAGTTCGACGCACGCCAAGGTGACCCTTGAGCCATTAGAGCGTGGCTTTGGCCATACTCTTGGCAACGCACTGCGCCGTATTCTGCTTTCGTCTATGCCGGGTTGTGCGGTGACTGAGGTTGAGATTGATGGTGTACTGCATGAGTACAGCACCAAAGAAGGTGTACAGGAAGATATCCTGGAGATTCTCCTCAATCTGAAAGGGCTGGCGGTGAAAGTTCAGGGTAAAGATGAAGTTATCCTTACCTTGAATAAATCTGGCATTGGCCCTGTGACTGCAGCCGACATCATCCATGATGGTGATGTCGAAATCGTCAAGCCGCAGCACGTAATCTGCCATCTGACTGACGAAAGCGCTTCCATTAGTATGCGTGTTAAAGTTCAGCGCGGTCGTGGTTATGTGCCGGCTTCTGCCCGAATTCATTCGGAAGAAGATGAGCGCCCTATCGGTCGTTTGTTAGTAGATGCTTGCTATAGCCCAGTAGAGCGTATTGCCTACAATGTTGAAGCAGCTCGTGTAGAACAGCGTACTGACCTGGATAAGCTGGTTATCGAGATGGAGACTAACGGTACAATCGATCCTGAAGAAGCGATTCGCCGTGCAGCTACCATTCTGGCTGAGCAACTAGAAGCTTTCGTTGACTTACGTGACGTACGTCAACCAGAAGTTAAAGAAGAGAAGCCAGAGTTTGATCCGATCCTGCTGCGCCCTGTTGACGATCTGGAATTGACTGTCCGCTCTGCTAACTGCCTTAAAGCAGAAGCTATCCACTACATCGGTGATCTGGTACAGCGTACCGAGGTTGAGTTACTTAAGACACCTAACCTGGGTAAAAAATCTCTTACTGAGATTAAAGACGTACTGGCTTCGCGTGGACTTTCTCTGGGCATGCGTCTGGAAAACTGGCCACCAGCAAGTATTGCTGATGAATAACTAGATCACAGGTTAAGGTTTTACTGAGAAGGATAAGGTCATGCGCCATCGTAAGAGTGGTCGTCAATTGAACCGCAACAGCAGCCATCGCCAAGCTATGTTCCGTAACATGGCAGGTTCTTTGGTTCGTCATGAAATCATCAAGACGACTCTGCCTAAAGCGAAAGAACTGCGTCGCGTCGTTGAGCCGCTGATTACTCTTGCCAAGACCGACAACGTAGCTAATCGTCGTCTGGCATTCGCCCGTACTCGTGACAACGAGATCGTGGCAAAACTGTTTAATGAACTGGGCCCGCGTTTTGCGAGCCGCGCAGGTGGTTACACTCGTATTCTGAAGTGTGGCTTCCGTGCTGGTGACAATGCACCGATGGCATACATCGAGCTTGTTGACCGCGCAGCTGAGTCTCAGACAGAAACAGCATCTGCAGAGTAATCTGTAGGAGCGTAAAAAACCGGGTATTATCCCGGTTTTTTATTGCTCGTTAATTATCTTCCAATCATCTTCTTATCAAATAAACTGCAAATCCTCTCTGTGTGGGTGATCTTTTAGCCTATTCTGATAAAATCATCTCTACTTTCTATTTGATGGGGGTATCTCTTATGTATCGTATTGGTCAATTGGCTAAATTAGCAAGTGTTACACCAGACACTATCCGTTTTTATGAAAAACAGGGGCTGATGGTTCATGGAGAAAGAACAGAAGGTGGTTATAGACTTTATACAAAACAAGATTTACAGAGATTACGTTTTATCCGTTATGCAAAACAATTGGGTTTTACGTTGGAAGCGATTGTAGAACTATTATCTATTCGGGTGGATCCTGAGCACCACACATGTCAGGAATCGAAACATATCGTTGATTCAAGACTACAGGAAGTTGAAAAAAAACTATTGGAAATGCAAAAAATGCGGGATTCTCTGAAAATGTTGAGTGATGCTTGTTGTGGTAGCGTACATGCAAGTACATATTGTTCTATATTGGAAATTTTGGAAGAGGGTGCAACGAATAAATAATTTTTCTTTATTATTCCAAATACTAAGAGTACAATCGTCTTGTTTTTAATCAAATAATTATTTCAATTAATCATTTCTTAAGTTAACTTTTCTTAGAGGTCATTATGACAACTTATCACCATAAAAAAGGTGTGATCAAAGATAATGCTATAGAAGCCTTACTGCATGATCCCTTATTTAGGCAGAGAGTAGAAAAAAACAAAAAAGGTAAAGGAAGTTATAATCGTAAAGCAAAATACGGCAAAAATAGTGGTTGGGAGGCCAATGATAATAATTTTTTCAAGTTGTTATCATTGGCCTTCTAACTAATTAAACGACGATACTCGTTTAATACCTCTGAGGTAGGCATTTTTAAAGGAAGAAAGGGCTTGGCTGGAAAAGCTTTTCCACTTCAGGAACGAATTTTTTATCAGTAATAAACATGATTACATGGTCACCTTGCTGAATGATACTGTAATCATTAGCAATAATGACTTCTTCATTGCGGACAATAGCACCAATTGTTGTTCCTGGTGGCAGTTTAATATCACCTATCTTGCGCCCAACAACTTTTGATGTATGTTCATCACCATGAGCAATGGCTTCGATCGCTTCCGCAACACCACGTCTTAATGAAAATACACTCACAATATCGGCTTTACGAACATGACCAAGTAATGCTGAAACTGTTGCTTGTTGAGGTGAAATAGCAATATCAATGACCCCGCCTTGTACTAAATCAACATATGCACTGCGTTGAATGAGAACCATCGCTTTTTTCGCTCCCATTCGTTTTGCAAGCATCGCTGACATAATGTTGGCTTCATCATCATTTGTTAATGCGATAAAAACATCAACTTGTTCAATATGCTCTTCAGCCAGCAATTCTTGATCAGAAGCATCTCCATAGAACACGATGGTATCATGTAATAATTCTGCAAGTTCTGTTGCTCTTTCTTGGTTATGCTCAATGAGTTTGACGCTATAATCTTTTTCAAGCCGTAAGGCTAAGCCTGCACCAACATTGCCTCCACCAACGATCATTATGCGTTTATATGGTTTTTCAAGACGTTGTAATTCACTCATTACAGCTCTGATATGTTGTGATGCGGCAACGAAAAAAACTTCATCCCCTGCTTCAATAATTGTTGAGCCTTGTGGCCTAATTGGACGGTCTTGGCGGAATATTGCAGCAACTTTGCTATCAATATGCGGCATATGCTCCCGAAGTGAAGATAAAGCATTTCCTACCAGCGAGCCTCCATAATAGGCTTTGACTGCAACAATACTGACTCGGCCTTCCGCGAAATTAACAACTTGCAATGCGCCAGGGTATTGAATCAGTTTATAAATGTAATCAATGACCAGTTGCTCAGGAGATATCAGATAATCAATTGGAATATGATCAGGTTGGAATAATTTTTCTGATTCACGGATATACTCTGATGATCGTATTCTGGCGACTTTATTGGGGGTATTGAATAGAGAGTAAGCAATCTGGCATGCAATCATATTGGTTTCATCGGAATTTGTAACAGCGACCAACATATCAGCATCTTCAGCTCCTGCTTCTCTTAATACTCTAGGGTGAGAACCATGACCATTTACAACCCTCAGATCAAATTTATCCTGCAACTGACGTAAACGATCTGTATCGGTATCAACGACAGTAATATCATTGTTTTCATCAACCAAATTTTCGGCTAATGTTCCGCCAACCTGGCCTGCACCTAGAATAATTATTTTCATAGCACTCTCTTCTCAATTAGAAGCTGTTTTCCTATTCTTGATATTTTAGCAAAATGGCAAAACTCTCTCGTCCCAATTGAACGAGAGAGAAGTATTACTGCTTAGTTAGCCGAGCATAAAAGAAACCATCACCACCTGTTATTTCTGGAATGATTTGTGTTCCTGGTTTTTCTTGTGTGCCTGTTTCTGATGATAACTCAGCATCTGAATGGCGTTCCAAAAATGCTTTAATTTGCTCACTATTTTCTTGCGGTAAAATTGAGCAGGTAGCATAAACCAGAGTGCCATTTTTCTTTAAATATGGCCAGATAGCATCAAGAATTTCAGATTGTAATGTGGCTAATTGCTCAATATCTTCATTTCTGCGTAGCCATTTTATGTCAGGATGACGGCGAATAACCCCAGTTGCCGAGCACGGTGCATCAAGGAGAATACGATCAAATTGTTCACCTGTAGCCCACTCATGTGGAAGACGACCATCACCTGTTTTTACGACGGCATGTAACTTCAGTCTCTGTAAATTTTCATTCACCCGCTTAATTCTTTGCTCATCAATATCGATAGCTAATACTTTCGATTTTGGTGCTATCTCGAGAATATGGGTGGTTTTTCCTCCGGGAGCTGCACAAAGATCAAGTATAGATTCTTCGTTACATGGAGTTAAAAGCTCAGCACACCCTTGGGCAGAACGATCTTGAATAGTTACCCATCCTTTATCAAATCCGGGTAGGGTATTTACAGAACAAGGGTTTAGTAAGCGAATAGCATTAGGATGGCTCTTATCCAATTCTGCCTCTATACTGGCCTCTTCTAATAGAACGAGATATTCATTAGCCGTATGATGGAGTTGGTTCACCCGTAGCCACATTGGGGGTTTTTGGTTGTTGGCATCCACTATATTTTGCCAATTGTGTGGATAAGCTTTCTGTATACGTTCTAACAGCCATTTAGGATGTAAATATTGGCTGATATGATTATTTGCTCGTTCGATTAATTCTTGTTGTTGGCGCTGAAATTGGCGAAGGACGCCATTGATTAACCCTTTTAGTTGAGGTCGTTTTAAGTTAATCGCACCATTGACGGTTTCGGCAAGTGCAGCATGTGCAGGAATGCGTGTATAAATAAGCTGATAAATTCCAACCATGATTAAGTAGTGGAAAATACGTTGTTTGCCTTTTAATGGTTTTGCCATTAATTGGCTAATAATCCATTCAAGTTGAGGTAATGTCCTCATAACTCCAAAGCAGAGTTCTTGTAGCAGAGCCTTGTCTTTGTCAGAAATTCTTTGTTGTATTTCAGGTATAACGGCGCTGAGAGATTGCCCTTGCTCAAGTACTTGGGTGATCGCTTTTGCAGCGATGCTTCGCAGGTTGTATGTATTTTTCATGGTATGGTTAAAAAGCTGACTGTCGTCAGCATTATAAAATAGGAAGAAGCCTGTATGCTTTTAGCATACAGGCAAATTAGTATTAGTTGATTTTACTGCCTGGTGTAAACCACTCACGTTTGGAATTTAAGAGATCGGCAGCAGGCATTGCTTTTTTGCCAGGTGGCTGCAACTGAGTGATATTTAGTATTCCATCGGCAGTCGCAATTTGGATGCCTTTTTTATCTGCGCTGATAATTGTTCCAGGGGCTTGATCAGTTTGTTCTGTGATGGCTTCTGCTTGCCAGATCTTAATGGGGTGATCATCAATTAAGAAGAAGCTCATAGGCCAAGGGTTGAAGGCACGAACACAACGCTCAAGTTGGATTGCTGGCAGATTCCAATCCATTTTCGCTTCATCTTTGCTCAGTTTTTCGGCGTATGTCGCGAGAGAACTATCTTGAGCTTCAGGCTGGCATTTTCCCGATATGATTAAAGTTAAAGTATCGAGTAAAGCTTCTGGACCAATATTGGCAAGTTTTTCATATAATCTGGCACTAGTATCTTCATTTTTAATTGGGCAAATGGCTTTCAGCAGCATATCACCAGTATCAAGCCCGGCATCCATTTGCATGATCGTCACACCAGTTTCTTGGTCTCCTGCCCAAATTGAGCGTTGGATAGGAGCAGCTCCACGCCAGCTAGGTAACAATGAACCGTGAACATTCAGACACCCCAAGCGAGGAATATCTAATACTGTTTGGGGAAGAATCAGCCCATATGCAACAACGATCATAATATCTGCTTGCTGTTCTATGACCCATTGCTGGCTTTCTTCTGTACGTAAGGTTGTTGGCTGGAAAACAGGAATATCATGTTCTTCAGCCAATACCTTTACAGGACTTGGTGTCAGTTTCTTACCTCTTCCTGCCGGTTTATCTGGTCGAGTGAGCACTCCAACAACTTGATGTTGAGAGCTTAATAAAGCAGTCAAATGGCGGGCCGCGAAATCAGGTGTTCCGGCAAAAATAATACGTAAAGAATCAGACACTGTTATTTCCTGCAATGATAAAATTTATTTGCTTTTGGCTCTCAGACGGTCAATTTTTTCAACTTTCTGACGGATGCGTTGGCGTTTCAATGGGGAAAGATAATCGACAAAAAGTTTACCGACTAAGTGATCCATTTCATGTTGAATACAAATTGCCAACAGACCATCTGCTTCTAATTCAAATGGTTGGCCGCTATAATCTAAAGCCTTAATTCTTACTTGCTCAAAACGCGGTACAAATCCACGCTGTTCAGGAACTGATAGACAACCTTCTTCTATTCCTGTTTCACCAGACTCATCAACTAACTCTGGATTAATAAGAACAAGGCGTTGCTCTCGATTCTCAGAGACATCAATGACAATAATTCTTTGATGAATATCGACTTGTGTTGCCGCTAAACCAATACCTTCCTCTGCATACATCGTTTCGAACATATCATCAATGATACGTTGGATTTCTGCATCGATTTTTTCTACTGGCTTTGCAATTGTGCGAAGTCGTTCATCTGGATAATGTAATACTTGTAAAACTGACATATGTGTTTAGAACTGCATCCAAAAAGTGAGTAATAATTGCTGCCTATTCTAGACATTTCCCGTTTAGATTGACAGTATTGGACATAAAATAATCATGCGGAAGTTACCTTCAATCAGATCAGGATGATGATATGGAAGCAATGGAAATGTGGTTGCGAATGAAAATGGTCTCTCATCTTTCAGCAGCAAAGGCAATGTTCATTATGGAGCGCCTGTTACATGCGAAGAATTGCAGCACTACTTTTCTTAAAGAATGTGGTTTGTCACCTACGCAATGTTTGCAATTTATGAAGGCTAATTCTGCCACACTGATATCGGCTTTCAATTGGTTAGAACAACCGAATAACCATTTATTGACTTTCTCTCACCCTGAATATCCTTCTTTATTAAAACAGATACATTCACCACCCCTTGTACTTTTTGTCACGGGTGATGTATCGCTCCTGTCCCAAAAACAAATTTCCATGGTTGGCAGCAGAACAGCAACTTTCTATGGTGAAAAGTGGGGCAAGGCCTTTGCTAGTGAATTAGCTAGAAACAACCTGATCATAACTAGTGGCTTGGCAATTGGTATTGATGGTATTTGCCATCAGGCAACGTTAGATTCAGGTGGAAAAACTATTGCTGTACTTGGTAGTGGGCTTGACAATATTTACCCCACCCGTCATCAGGCTCTGGCTCATCGCATTAAAGAACATGGCGCATTGGTCTCTGAATTTTTTCCTGATACACCGCCCAAAGCCAAAAATTTTCCAAGACGAAATCGAATCATTAGTGGATTGAGTTTGGCTCTTCTTATTGTGGAGGCTCATAAAAACAGTGGTTCACTAATTACGGCACGCTGTGCTCTTGAACAAGGGAGGGATATTTTTGCATTACCTGGCCCGTTAGGTACTCCCTCAAATGAGGGTAACCATTGGTTAATTAAGCAAGGAGCTTATCTAGCAACAAGTGCGATGGATATAATGGAACATATTAATTCGTCGTTTCAATGGATTAACTTTGAAGGAAAAGTGGAAGAAAAGGATAGTGAACAATTTGAACAAACAGAGTTGCCATTTGCGGATGTGCTGGTTAACGTAGGTAACGACGTTACACCTATTGATGTGATCGCTCAACGTTCTTCCCTTCCTATTACAGAAGTCATGACCAAGTTATTGGACCTAGAGCTTATGGGAAAAGTTGCCGTTGTTGCTGGTGGATATGTCCGAACCAATTAATCTATTTAATTTGTATTTTTTTCCAACGTTATGATGGCTGGTATTTAGCGAGTGAAATATGTCTAAGAAAGTTCCCTTTGCTATAAAAGAAACAGAGTACTGTCCTGAGTGTGGTGCTGAGTTAGTCATCCGTAATGGATCACATGGTCCATTTTATGCATGTTCTAGTTACCCATCCTGCAATTATCTTCGTTCTTTGAAATCACAGGGTGATGGGCACATTGTAAAAGAATTGGATGGACAGACCTGTCCAGCATGTGGTTTTACTTTGGTCTTACGGCAAGGGCGTTATGGCATGTTTATTGGCTGTAGTCATTATCCTGAATGTGAGCATACAGAATTGATTGATAAACCAGACGATACATCAATTAATTGTCCTCAATGCCAACAAGGAAAGTTATTTCAGCGTAAATCTCGTTTTGGAAAAACATTTCATTCCTGTAGTCGTTATCCCGATTGCCAATTTGCGCTTAACAATAAGCCTGTGCCGGGAGAATGTATGTTTTGTCACTATCCATTGTTAATGGAAAAACGCACTTCCCAGAGCATAAAATTATTTTGTGCCAGTAAATTGTGTAGTAAGCAACAATTCAATGAAATTGAGAAAGAAAATGAGTAACGAAATCTCACCTGCATTTGATGCAATTATCACGGCCTTAAAAGAAGAAAAAGTCATTGCCTATCCAACAGAGGCTGTTTTTGGATTAGGGTGTGATCCCGATAGTGAGAACGCAGTACAAGAGCTTTTAGCGTTGAAAAATCGGTCTTGGGAAAAAGGCTTAATTCTTATTGCTGATAATTATGAGCGGCTATGTCCTTATATTGACGATGAGCAATTGAGTGATATACAAAAGGAAACCATATTTTCCTCTTGGCCTGGTCCTGTTACATGGGTTATACCAGCGAAAAAAACAACACCAAAATGGTTAACAGGCAAGTTTTCAACGTTGGCGGTTCGAGTCACTACCCATCCTTTGGTTAAGCAATTATGTTCTGGTTATGAAAAGCCACTTGTGTCGACCAGTGCTAATCTAAGCGGATTAGAACCATGCCGGAGTGTGGAAGAAGTACGCCAGCAATTTGGGAATCGAGTCCCGATTTTGGTAGGAGAAGTAGGGGGACGTAAAAATCCATCGGAAATCAGAGACGCTTTAACCGGTAAATTATATCGGCAAGGGTAAAAATAATGGATAAATTCGCGGTTTTTGGTAACCCAATTGAACATAGTAAATCCCCTTATATTCATCGATTGTTTGCTGAACAGACTGGCATTGAGCATCAATATGGGAAAATATTTGCTCCAATAGAAAGCTTTGAACAAACCTTAGCTCATTTTTTTGAACAAGGTGGTTTGGGAGCTAATATCACTGTCCCTTTCAAAGAAAGAGCTTACCAATACTCAGATGAGTTGACTGAGCGGGCAAGGATTAGTGGTGCCGTCAATACATTAAAATTGGTCGGCGGAAACCAACTTCTTGGTGATAATACTGATGGGATTGGGTTACTGGTGGATCTACAGCGGCTCAACTTCATTGCTCAGGGGCAAAGGATTTTGATTATTGGTGCTGGTGGGGCAGCGAAAGGGGTAATCTCTCCTTTGCTCTCATTGGGGTGTTCCGTCACTATCACTAATCGTACTTTTGAGCGGGCTCAACTAATTGCGAATAAATTTTCTCTATTAGGTGATATCCGGGCTGTTGAGATGGAAGCACTTATTTCTCCAGACTTTGATATCATCATGAATGCAACGGCTTCCGGTCTTGATGGAAAAATTCCTGCGATATCACCGTTACTTTTTCAAAACAATAGCGTTTGTTATGACATGTATTATCAGTATGGATTAACACCTTTCCTCAGCTTTGCTCATCAAAATGGAGTCTCACGTTTAGCTGATGGTTTAGGAATGTTGGTGGGGCAAGCTGCGCACGCTTTTGAATTGTGGCATGGGGTATTTCCTGAAATAGAACCTGTTTTAACTGCTTTAAGGCGAAAATTACACTCATGAATCAATCAATTCAATTTCCTGATCGTGAAGAATGGGATGAGAGCGGGAATAAAGTGATATTTCCAGCAATGGTAGATGGTTTGCTGGTGGAATGTGTGATTAGTGCCGATGAGATTATTGCGCTTTATGGTAAAGCTCATCACCCACTCGTTCTGTTTCGTCAACACCGCTGGGATCTGGAAGAGGAGTTTGAAACGGTTATTTTGAGTGGGCATGATGATCAGTTTGGGCGTTATTCTTTGCTTTCAGATTGTGCCGCTAAGTAATTGTCTTTCCAGTTGGCGTAATTATTAGCAGAATAAAGCAACCCTTCTAATTCTTCAGGTTTGAGTTTTCTCACTTGTTTGGCTGGACTACCTACATACAGAAATCCGCTTTCTAGCCTTTTTCCTGGAGGAATTAGGCTGCCAGCTCCGATGATTACATTATCTTCAATAATGGCACCATCAAGCACAATAGATCCCATACCAACCAATACTCGATTTCCTATCTTACATCCATGCAGCATTGCTTTATGGCCCACAGTGACATCTTCTCCAATTATTAGTGGGTAACCATCAGGGTTATCATTAGATTTGTGAGTTACGTGCAAAACAGAACCATCTTGAATATTTGTGCGAGAACCAATGGAGACATGATTCACATCTCCACGGATAACTACTAGAGGCCAGATACTCACATCATCTGCCAATCTGACATCGCCAATCACAACAGAAGAGGGGTCTAAAAGAACTTTTTGACCAATTTGAGGATAGAAATTTAAGTATTGACGTAAAACAGTGGACATAAAAGACCTCAACAGTAAGAACGAATAACAATGAGTAGAAATGTTATTGAGGAAAATATCACCGCGCAATCAAAAGATTTGTTTTAATCTTAGGCTAATTGAATGGTTTTCATATCAAAAAGGTCAAAAAATGCTCGGTTGAAAATAAAATTCAAAAAAACTATTGTCAGCGCCGGAAAACTCCCTATAATGCGCCACCACTGACCGACGCTG
>NZ_LFCV01000008.1 GCF_001037465.1 Xenorhabdus khoisanae | reverse complement strand
GCGAGTGCCCACACAGATTGTCTGATTAAATTGTTAAAGAGCGTTGGCAACCGGCAGTTCTCTTCCCGGTTGCGAGGCTGCGTATCTTACGCCTTTCGCCTCAAGTGTCAAGCCTTATTTTTCAAGGCCTTTCACTTTGTCATCTCGACAGGTTTGTGTGTTTGTCGTGACAACGGATGCGCATTATAGGGACTTTTGTGATACTGGCAACAGTTATTTTAAAAAAAATGCTCAGCCGCTTACTTATCGCCCAAAACAGCTTAATTCGATGTTTTATTAGTCTACAAAAAGAAAAAAGAGGTGTTTTTTCCACCTCTTTTTATCTTCATTGCCTCTTTAACTAAAAGAGGCTCTAAGTAAACCGTATTATTGCATTGCAACAATACGGTTATTTTCCAGCTCCAAGGTCACCAATTTGCCCGGAATTAACTTGCCAGAAAGAATTTGTTGAGCCAGTGGATTTTCAATTTCTTGCTGAATAGCGCGTTTTAATGGACGAGCACCATATACAGGATCAAAACCAGCTTCACTCAGTTTCTCCAATGCAGAAGGTGTCATTGTAACCTGATAACCTCGTTCTTCCAGACGCTGATATAAACGTTGCAATTGAATCTTCGCAATAGATGTTAAATGTTCCTTTCCTAATGGATGGAATACAACGACTTCATCAACACGGTTAATAAACTCAGGTCTGAAATGATGACCAACTACTTCCATCACCATATCTTTCATTCCTATATAATCCAGTGAACCAAAACGCTCCTGAATCATATCTGAACCTAAGTTAGAGGTCATAATCACAACCGTATTACGAAAATCAACCGTTCTTCCCTGACCATCGGTCAAACGACCATCATCCAATACCTGCAACAATATATTGAAAACATCTGGGTGTGCTTTCTCTACTTCATCCAGCAAGATGACAGAATAGGGACGACGGCGTACAGCTTCTGTCAGATAACCACCTTCTTCGTATCCAACATATCCTGGAGGAGCGCCTACTAATCTTGAAACGGCGTGTTTTTCCATAAATTCCGACATATCGATGCGCACCATGGCATCATCACTGTCGAATAAGAAATTAGCCAGCGCCTTACACAATTCTGTTTTACCAACCCCAGTCGGCCCTAAGAACATAAAAGAGCCAATTGGACGATTAGGATCAGATAATCCCGCTCTGCTACGACGAATTGCATTCGATACGGCATCCACAGCTTCATTTTGCCCGATAACACGTTTATGTAATTCTTGCTCCATGCGCAGCAATTTGTCTTTTTCACTCTCCAACATTCTGGAAACAGGAATTCCTGTCCAACGAGCAAGTATTTCAGCAATTTCAGCATCTGTGACTTTATTACGCAGCAGTTTCATATGACGATTTTCTGCTGCTGTTGCCGCTGTCAGACGTTTTTCCAATTCTGGAATTTTTCCGTACTGAATTTCAGACATTTTGGCCAAGTCACCACTACGGCGAGCTTTTTCTAACTCAATACGTGCATGTTCTAACTCAGCCTTGATATTCTGAGTACCACTAAGTTCTGCTTTCTCAGCTTTCCACTCTTCTTCCAGTTCAGAGTATTCACGCTCTTTTTCCGCCAATTCTTCATTCAGCATTTCTAAGCGTTTCTTACTGGCATCATCAGACTCTTTTTTCAGTGCCTGCTGTTCAAGCTTTAATTGAATAACACGGCGTTCCAGACGATCCAATGCTTCTGGTTTAGAATCCATCTGCATACGCAGGCTTGCCCCTGCTTCATCAATCAAATCAATTGCTTTATCAGGCAGCATACGATCGGAAATATAGCGATGAGATAATGTTGCTGCCGCAACGATTGCCGGGTCGGTAATCTGTACATGATGATGCAATTCATAACGTTCTTTGAGCCCACGCAGAATAGCAATGGTGTCTTCAACAGTAGGCTCTGCGACGTAAATCTTTTGGAAACGACGCTCCAAGGCGGCATCCTTTTCAATGTACTGCCGATATTCATCCAATGTCGTCGCACCAACACAATGCAGTTCACCACGAGCCAGAGCGGGCTTCAGCATGTTACCGGCATCCATTGCACCCTCAGCTTTACCCGCTCCGACCATGGTATGCAATTCATCAATAAACAGGATAACTGAGCCTTCCTGTTTGGCGAGATCGTTCAAAACACCTTTCAAACGTTCTTCAAATTCACCGCGGTATTTCGCACCCGCCAACAGCGCGCCCATATCAAGGGACAAAACACGTTTGTTTTTCAATCCCTCAGGAACTTCACCGTTAACAATACGCTGTGCCAAACCTTCAACAATGGCTGTTTTCCCAACACCCGGTTCGCCAATAAGAACGGGATTGTTTTTAGTTCTACGCTGCAATACCTGAATTGTGCGACGAATTTCTTCGTCACGCCCAATAACAGGGTCTAATTTGCCTTGTTCAGCACGTTCAGTCAGATCAATTGTATATTTCTTTAATGCCTGGCGCTGATCTTCTGCGCCTTGATCATTCACGTTTTCACCACCACGCATTTGTTCTATTGCCTTAGTGATTTTATCTTTGTTTGCCCCAACAGCTTTCAGTATGTCACTTAATGTTCCACGTTCTTCTATCGCTGCCAGAACAAAGAGTTCAGAAGAAATAAAGTTATCACCTGCTTTTTGCGAAAGTTTGTCACACAGGTTTAAATAACGCCCCAGCTCATTGGATACCTGAACATCCCCACCATTGCCCTCTACTTTTGGCAATCGGTTCAGAGCCTGATTAAGTTGCTTATTAAAGCTATCCGTATCCACCCCTGCTGATGCCAATAAAGGACGAACAGAGCCACCCTCTTGATTGAGCAATGCGCTCATCAAGTGGATAGGTTCAATGAATTGATTATCACGCCCTAATGCGAGGGATTGGGCGTCAGCGAGAGCAAGCTGGAATTTATTGGTAAGACGATCCAGACGCATAACACCTCCAATACTGGTCAGAATTTGCTACTGGAGATTAGATAAGGCCATTCCTTAAATATTCAAGGTCTTCTGAAAAGTTAATTGAAAACTGACCGCTATACACTAAAGATCGTCCTGTAAGGTAGGTCATCGCAACCAGATTAAAGTTGCCATTCGCCCAGTGTTACCATCTCGACGATAAGAGAAAAAGTTTTTTTCCTCTGTGGCTGTGCACGCAGTTCCACCGAAAATGTCTGTTATCCCTACAGACTGCAATTTTAATTTAGCCAGTAAATAAATATTTGCCAGAAATTTATCACCATAAGGTGTGAAGGCTTGCGCTAGATCAGGATTGGTCGCAATGAAAGCATCCCTGACTTCACTGCCCACCTCAAATTTTTCAGGGCCAATAGCTGGCCCCAACCACACGCGGATCATTTCAGGTTTTGCATTAAATCGAGATACCGTATTTTCCAATACTCCTGCACATAACCCACGCCATCCGGCATGAGCTGCTGCAACTTCATCTCCTGAAATACTGCAAAATAATACGGGGAGGCAATCTGCTGTCATAACAGCACAAACCTGCCCCGGAATATTAGTGTAAACGGCATCAGCCTGATTATTTTCCTGTGACTGACCATCATGTGACTGACTCCCGAGAGTGATAACACGTGTTCCGTGTACTTGTTCCAACCAAGTGGGGTGTTGCGGCAATTGAGCATATTCAACCAGCAATGTTCTATTCTGCTCTACACTTTCTGGTTTGTCTCCAACATGAGCACCCAAGTTTAAACTGTCGTATGGAGGCAGGCTTACGCCCCCCAAACGGGTTGTACTACAAGCGCCAACATTATCAGGCTGCGGCCAATCAGGAAAAATCAGTGATGTCATTTACCTACCAGTCCATTTCATCTTTGAAAGTTTCAGCGTCTGCTTTCATTACTTCAATCAATTTAACCATGTCATCCGGGAGCGGTGCATGCCATTCCATTTCAATACCCGTGATCGGATGGTAAAGGCGTAACATGGTGGCATGCAATGCTTGCCGATCAAAGTTGCGCATCACTTCGCGAAATTCGTCTGAGGCTCCTTTTAAAGGACGAGGACGTCCGCCGTACAGAGGATCTCCAACCAAAGGATGTTTAATATGCGCCATATGTACACGAATTTGATGCGTCCTGCCTGTTTCCAAACGCAAACGCAAACGGGTATGTGCACGAAAATGCTCCATAACTCGATAATGAGTAACAGCAGGTTTTCCCATAGGATGTACTGCCATGTGTGTCCGTTTAGTTGGATGACGGGAAATCGGTTCTTCTACCATTCCACCAGCCGTCATGCATCCCAACGCGACAGCTTCATACTCACGTGTTATTTCGCGTAATTGCAGGGATTCCACCAAGCGAGTTTGTGCTGGTACAGTTTTTGCGACAACCATCAATCCTGTCGTATCTTTATCGAGACGGTGAACAATACCTGCTCGAGGCACATCCGCAATTTCAGGGTAACGATATAACAGCGCATTCAATACTGTACCATCAGGGTTACCCGCTCCGGGATGAACAACCAAATCTCGTGGTTTATTGATTACCAGAATATCGTCATCTTCATAAACAATATTCAATTCAATATCCTGTGGTTCCCAACGTGCATCTTCTTCAATGATAGCATTGATGAAAATTTCTTCACCGCCCAGAACTTTTTCTTTTGGTTTATTAATTAATTTACCGTTAACTTGAACTTTATTATCCAAGATCCACTCTTTTATACGTGATCTTGAATAATCAGAGAACAATTCAGCCAAAGCTTGATCTAAACGTTGACCAAGCTGAGATTCAGCGACTATTGCATTAAGTCGGATTTGTTGTGCCATATATAATTTCTATATTTTACGTTGAGTTTTGACGGCGAGGCCGTTTCATTTAAAATAGTGTGCTATTGTAACTCTATATTTTGCCGGGAGCTTCATGGACAGTCTCCCAGAAAACACTCAGAGGATAATCAACACGTGATGATTCGCATGAAATATCTGGTGGCAGCGACCACATTGAGCCTGGTTTTATCTGGATGCTCCAGCAATAAGGATGCTGTTCCTGATATCCCGCCATCTCAAATTTATTCAACCGGGCAGGAAAAGCTACAAGAAGGTAACTATAAAGCGGCTATCAAGCAATTGGAATCCCTTGATAACCGTTATCCTTTTGGGCCGTACTCCCAACAAGTTCAGCTTGATTTGATCTACGCCTACTACAAATCAGCTGAATTTCCACTGGCTCTCGCATCCATTGACCGTTTCATGCGCTTGAATCCAACCCACCCTAATATAGACTATGTAATGTATATGCGTGGATTAGTTTCACAAGCTCTGGATGATGATGATAGTGCATTACAAGGCCTTTTCGGTATTGATCGTTCAGATCGTGACCCTGAACATGCCCGTGCCGCATTCCGTGATTTCAATCAGCTCGTGCGTTACTATCCAAATAGTCAATATGCAGCCGACTCTACCAAGCGTTTAGTATTCCTTAAGGAGCGCTTGGCTAAGTATGAACTTGCCGTCGTGAAATATTACACTAAACGCAGCGCTTATGTGGCAGTTGTCAATCGCGTAGAACAGATGTTACGAGATTATCCTGATACTAAAGCGACTTTGGAAGCCCTTCCTTATATGGAATCAGCTTATAAGGAACTGGGGTTAACGGCTGAAGCCAATAAAGTAGCACAACTTATCGCAGCCAATCCTGCATAAATTTTGCCCTTATCAGACTTAAGCAAGCATCCAAAAACAGCAGCTAAACAGTTGCTGTTTTTTTATGGCATCCGATTTTTACTCTTTAATTAGCGGATTAGCGGATTAGCGGATTAGCGGATTAGCGGATTAGCGGATTAGCGGATTAGCGGATTAGCGGATTAGCGGATTAGCGGAAAATTAGAATGATTTTAATGACATTTACAATATTTTCATGACGAAAATAATTTACATTATAAAATTATAACATAATTTATAATACCACAACTGACTGATAATGACGCATAATGCACCACTCCGCAACAAAAATTATCCATAACTTCCTCGACTATCACAATTCTGTCACTTGCTTTCGAAATCGCACAACAAAAGTGATTTAGATCATTCTTTTTGCCCAAAAGCGCGGTATGCTGGGCTTATTGAAGACGGAGTAACATTAAGAGGTAACTATATGTTAGTAAACATTACTAGTAAGCAAATGGAAATTACCCCCGCAATTCGTAGCCATGTAGAAGACCGTCTAAATAAGTTGAGCAAATGGCAAGTCAACCTAATTAGTCCACATATTGTACTCTCAAAAGAGCCGCAAGGATTTTTGGTTGATGCCACAATTGGCACACCGAATGGCACATTGGTTGCCAGTGCTAAACATGAGGACATGTATGCTGCTATCAACGAACTACTTACAAAATTGGAGCGTCAGCTCAATAAAGTACAACATAAGGCAGAAGCTCGTCGCGCAGATAACAGTGTAAAAGAGTCCAACCTTGATCCAGAAGTATAATCATTCCTTATTCTTGTTCTAACGCGCTCACTGAGCGCGTTTTTGCTGCCTGTTTTCATTATCTATCTGTTTTTTTACCTTCTAATCTATGTATCCAATGCAGCTTAGGTTCTCCAACTTAAGTACGCTCTCGGCAAAACAGCCGCTTGCAATATAAAGGTGATAAAAGCCTTCTGTTGACACGTCCCTTCAAATAGGTTAATTAAAGTACATTATTAAATGTGTAAAGTAATGTGCTAACGAACCAAATGACTATCAATCTGTCTTTCTTATTTTTCTTTTTCACCTTCTCATAAGGAGGTTTTTTCGTTTTAAAAAGAAATCAAGAAGACGAACAAAAACCTCCCTACCGATGGGAGGTTTTTTTGTTTATAGGTTATAAGCAATACCTACAACACAACCGCTCCCCATAATAAGAAGGTCAGGAACACGCTATGGAACGAGATTTAATCAATTTACGAGAAGAAATTAGTAATATTGATGCTGATCTACTGGACTTACTCGCTAAACGTCGGCAGTTAGCCAGCAGTATCGCTCAAACCAAACTTCTCGATCACCGCCCTATTCGAGATAAAAACCGTGAACGAGAGCTATTAAATGTACTAATTGATAAAGGTAAGTCCCATGGTTTAGATGGATTTTACATTACCCGGCTCTTTCAGATGATTATTGAAGATTCAGTGCTCACCCAACAAGCTTTGTTGCAACAGCACTTGAATCAAACACCTTATGATTCTGCCCGCATTACTTTTCTTGGGCCAAAAGGTTCCTATTCTCATATTGCGGCTCGCCAATTTTCTGCTCGTCATTTTAATCAATTGGTTGAGTGCAGTTGCCACAAATTCCCTGATATCTTTTCATTGGTCGAGATTGGTCAGGCAGATTACGGCATTCTACCACTGGAAAATACAAGTTCCGGGGCAATCAATGAAGTTTATGATTTATTGCAGAATACACCTTTATCCCTTGTTGGAGAGATAACCCTGCCAATCAATCACTGTTTATTGATTTCCGGGCAGACTGAGATTTCCAGGATAAAAACCGTTTATAGTCACTCTCAACCTTTTCAACAGTGTAATCAATATCTTAATAAATACCCTCACTGGAATATTGTCTATTGTGAAAGTACAGCCGCTGCTATGCAGAAAGTCGCTGAACTCAACTCACCAGAAGTAGCAGCATTAGGCAGTGAAGCAGGTGGAGGGCTCTATGGATTACACGTTTTAGAAAACAATCTAGCTAATCAGCAAGACAATAGTACCCGCTTTATTGTTGTTGCCCGCAAATCTATTGAGGTATCTGACCAAGTTCCAGCCAAAACCACGTTTATCATGTCAACAGGACAACAAGCCGGTGCACTAGTTGATGCGCTAATTATTTTGAAGAAGCACGATATCGTCATGAGTAAGCTGGAATCCCGCCCAATAAACGGTAAGCCGTGGGAAGAGATGTTTTATATCGATGTACAAGCCAATCTGCGTTCCATGAAAATGCAACAGGTGCTCAAAGAGCTGTCAGAAATTACTCACTTTTTGAAAGTGTTGGGATGTTACCCATCAGAGAATGTCATTCCTATCGATCCAATCTAACAATAAGCAACCGGATGGAAACATCCGGTTTTAACATATGATAAGCATACTAAGGTGTTCGCTATATCCTGCTATCACTGGCCTGTTGCAAAAGAGTTCGGCTTTCTTTCATAAAGCGGCTTGCTTCATCGCCAAACCATTCACTGACTTGGTTAAAACTCGCAATAAATGTCGATTTATCCTTATTTTCCAATATCTCCAAAGCTTGCCCAAAGCTTTGATGATAACGACGGATCAGTTCAATATTCTCAGGGCTAGACATAATGATATCAGCATATAACTGGGGATCTTGTGCAAATAACCGTCCCACCATCACTAGCTCCAATCTGTAAATAGGTGAAGACAGTGAAAGTAACTGCTGTAAATCAATACCTTCTTTTGCAAGGTGTCGGCCGTAAGAAAAAGTAGAAAAATGACGCAGGGCCTGAATGAAACTCATATTTTTATCATGTTGCGCTGCGCTGATTTGATGCAATCTCGCACCCCATACCGATATTTGTTCCAAAAGCCATTGATATGCTTCTGGATAACGCCCATCACAATACACAACGACTTGTTTAGCAAAGCTACCTACATCTGGCCCAAACATAGGATGTAACCCTAAAACAGGCCCTTGATGCACGTCAAGCATCGCATTTAATGGCTTGTGTTTGATGGAAGCAAGATCAACCAAAATACATTGTTCTGGCAAAGGAGGTAAGCGGCGAATAATGTCTTCCGTTAGATGAATCGGAACGCTGATTATCACCATTCCGGCATCAGCCAATATATCTTCGGCGTGATCCCAATCCCCAACCTCAAGCACTCTCACTTCATAGCCTGACAAAGTCAGCAATCGGCTGAATAGTTTACCCATTTTGCCTGAACCACCGACGATAACCACAGGCCCCAAGTGAGTGCAGAGTTTTTTGAAACCTTTGTTGTTTTCGCTGACATAAGATTCCCGCATAATACGGCGCAAGATATCTTCGATCAAATCAGGCGGAATTCCCATATCTTCAGCCTCCTGACGACGGGATGCCAGCATTGTCGCCTCCCTGTCAGGTGCATAAATCGGTAAACCAAGTTGGCTTTTAACTTCCCCAACCTGCGCCACTAAATTCAGGCGCTTCGCCAGTAAAGCTAATAAAGCTTTATCTACCTCATCAATTTGTTCCCTCAGTTGTGACAACTCTTCTGCCATATTGATTATCCTGCTTTTTTCATCATCGTGTTTCGGTGTGCTAAATGTGGAGCAATTTGTTGATGTAATTTTCTTAATACCTGCTCCGTAGCCTGCCAATTAATGCAGGCGTCAGTTACCGACACACCATATTTCATCTCAGCGCGGGGCTGTTCGGAGGATTGGTTGCCTTCGTTAATATGACTTTCCAACATGATGCCAATGATGGACTGATTTCCAGACATAATCTGCTCAGCAACAGAATCCACTACCATGCTCTGACGACGAAAATCTTTATTAGAATTACCGTGACTACAATCAATCATCAGTGATGGCGTCAGCCCTGCTTTCATCATTTGGTGTTCACAGTCAGCAACATGTTCAGCACTGTAATTTGGTGCCGCTCCGCCACGTAAGATCACATGCCCGTTCGGATTTCCTTGGGTTTGTAGCAAACAAACCTGACCTGACTGATTGATGCCCATAAAGCGATGAGGCATTGCAGCAGCTTTCATGGCGTTAATTGCGGTATTCAAATTACCATCCGTACCATTTTTAAACCCAACTGATACCGATAAACCCGACGCCATTTCCCGATGGGTTTGAGACTCAGTTGTTCTTGCACCAATCGCTGACCAACTAAACAAATCGCCCAGATACTGTGGATTATTGGGGTCAAGCGCCTCATTCGCCAAAGGTAATCCCATTTCGACCAGATTTAATAACAGGCGGCGGGCAATATGCAGCCCTGCGTCCATATCAAACGAACCATCCATGTAAGGATCACTGATTAAGCCTTTCCAACCGACCGTTGTACGAGGCTTTTCAAAATAGACACGCATTACAATATACAGACAATCACTCAATTCAGCAGAGAGTATTTTCAAACGGCGGGCGTAATCCAAGGCAGCATCCACGTCATGAATTGAACATGGACCACATACCACTAATAAACGAGGATCACGATGCTGAATGATATCAGCAATAGTATTACGCGCGTTTGTGATGGCATGCAGATCGTTGCTACTCAATGGGTATTTCTGTTTCAGTTCTTCTGGAGTGATAAGAACCTGTTCACCGAGAATATGAACGTTATTAAGTGCATCTTTTTGCATGATCATTTCTATACCTGCCTTGTCTTGTCCATTTAGAGTTTTTTAAGTGTCTGCTGGATAACATACCATGCCTCGTAAAGAATACAATCCATTAATGTAAATACTTTCCATTTATCGTAAACAAATATTTACATTGATGTAATTTCATCACCTCTATGCATAAAGAAATAATTTATTACATTTCTAATTTAGAAAAGTAACATATAAATAAATTTACACGTTACTTTTTTGTGAATTGAATTTTACAATTTTATCCACATGGAAATATTTTATTAACCTTCTTTGATTCATTTACCAATCAGATAAATTTCTTTTAAAATCATCTAATAAAAACAAGATCTCAATCCCATTTTTATATCTAGTTTTTAATAATATTAATATGTGTTTTTAGTGATCTTATGAAACTATAAAACAACATTTATAAAGAACAGCTATAGCCAATAAATTTCAAGCTTTCAAAAACAAAGCTGTAACTTGAAAGACGATGGGGATAAGTAATGCAGATCCAAAAGCCTGTGTTGCCAGTTTTTATTTATTAATCATTTACTAAGGACAGATATGATAACGCTGCAATTTACCATAATAATCATATGCTTATTAATCGGTACGCGTTATGCGGGAATGGGATTGGGACTGATCAGTGGTATTGGGCTTTTTATACTGACATTTGTTTTCGGCTTGGAACCCGGTAAGCCTCCTGTTGATGTGATGCTCACTATTCTTGCCGTAATTGGTTGTGCTTCTGTTTTACAAACAGCAGGTGGACTCAATGTCATGATGCAATTTGCAGAACGTCTTCTGCGCCGCCATCCACAGCACATTACCCTTTTGGCACCATTGACAACTTGGACTCTGACTTTTCTTTGTGGTACAGGGCACGTGGTGTATACCATGTTTCCAATCATTGGTGATATTGCCCTGAAAAAAGGCATCCGTCCTGAACGTCCAATGGCGGTTGCTTCTGTTGCTTCCCAAATGGCAATCACAGCTTCTCCAGTTTCTGTCGCTGTCGTCTCTTTAGTATCAATTATTGCTGCCAGTCATGGTATTGGCCAAGCTTACGGAATTTTAGAAATTTTGGTGGTTTCAATACCTGCATCACTGACAGGAGTAATACTTGCTGCATTATGGAGTTTGCGCCGAGGGAAAGATCTGGATAAGGACGAGGAGTTTCAGGAAAAAATTAAAGATCCAAAACAGTGTGAGTTTATTTATGGCTGTTCAGAAACATTATTAGACCAAGCATTTCCTAAACAGTCTTATTGGGCAACCTGGATTTTCTTTGCTGCTATTGCAGTCGTGGTTTTATTTGGTGCATTTACAGACCTGCGCCCTGTCTTTGAAACAAATGGAACGTTAAAACCCCTCTCCATGAATCTGGTGATCCAGATGATGATGTTAATTGCAGGAGCCATCATGCTGATGGTGTGCAAAGTCAAAGCTAACGAAATCGCCAACAGTGCGGTGTTCAAAGCGGGTATGGTTGCCATTTTTTCTGTCTTTGGCGTGGCATGGATGAGTGATACTTTCTTTCACTCACATCTGGGTGAATTAAAGCTCGTTTTAGAAGATGTTGTTCAAGCACAACCATGGACTTATGCTCTGGTGCTGTTCTTGGTATCAAAGTTAGTTAACAGCCAGGCCGCAGCATTAACAGCGATTGCACCAATGGGATTACAACTTGGTGTTGATCCCAAACTTCTGATTGCTTTCTTTCCTGCTGCCTACGGCTATTTCGTTTTACCTACTTACCCAAGCGATCTGGCTTGCATTGGTTTCGATCGTTCAGGTACAACAAAAATCGGGAAATTCATCATCAATCACAGCTTTATTCTGCCCGGATTGATTGGTGTCAGCAGTGCCTGCACAGTTGGATATCTTTTGGTCAGTGCTTTTATGTAATGTTTAAAGCCCATTAAGAACTTAAAAAAAGGCCAGCAAATTGCTGGCCTTTAACGATAACTTTCGGATGTAGCAAAAGCGTATTATTTCGCGTTCAGACGCTCTTTAATACGAGCAGCCTTACCAGAACGCTCACGCAGGTAGTACAGTTTAGCTCTGCGAACAGCACCACGACGTTTAACGTTGATGCTGTCTACGACTGGGGAGTGAGTCTGGAATACACGCTCAACACCTTCGCCGTTAGAAATCTTACGAACAGTGAATGCAGAGTGCAGACCGCGGTTACGAATCGCAATAACCACGCCCTCGAATGTCTGCAGACGCTTTTTAGAACCTTCAACGACCCATACCTTAACTTCCACGGTATCACCCGGACGGAATGAAGGTACGTCTTGCTTCATCTGCTCTTGTTCAAGTTGTTTAATAATGTTGCTCATAATAACTCTCTTACCCTAGGTAAACTGATATATCAAAGACATTCCTTTACAGGATATGTCTGGATTAATTCGTTGCCTGATCTTGATATTCCCGCTGGAATTCAGCCAGCAACATCCTTTGCTCGTCAGTCAGAGCTAGGCTTTCTAGAAGTTCGGGCCTTCGTAACCAAGTTCGGCCAAGCGATTGTTTCATTCGCCAGCGATTAATTTCGGCATGATTTCCTGACAGAAGAACTGGGGGAACTTCCATACCGTCTAACACTTCAGGGCGAGTATAATGCGGACAATCCAACAATCCATCAGCGAATGAATCTTCTTCTGCTGATGCCTGACGCCCCAAAACCCCCGGAATAAACCGAGATATTGAGTCAATCATTGTCATTGCTGGAAGTTCTCCCCCGCTCAGAACGTAATCACCGATAGACCATTCTTCGTCAATTTCGGTTTGAATGACACGCTCATCAATACCTTCATAACGACCGCAAACCAGAATTAATTTCTCATTCGCTGCCAGTTCACAAACTCCCTGTTGGTCGAGTCTGCGCCCCTGAGGTGAAAGATAAATCACCTTAGCACCAACACCCGCCGAAGCTTTGGCTGCATGGATGGCTTCCCGTAAGGGTTGCACCATCATCAGCATGCCTGGACCACCGCCATAAGGACGATCATCAACAGTACGATGTCGGTCGTAGGTAAAATCCCGTGGACTCCAACATTCGATACTGAGCAGGCCATTTTTTACTGCCCGACCAGTTACCCCGTAATCGGTTATTGCGCGGAACATTTCAGGAAACAGGCTAATAACCCCAATCCACATACTGCGTCCCACTCATTTAAACCGTTTTTACCGGAGATTAAAAACCAGGATCCCAATCTACCTCAATCGTTTTGGTAGCGAGATCGACTTTCTTGATAACCTGCCCATCAAGAAACGGAACTAACCGCTCCTTGATACCGAATGCATCTTTCAGGTTTGCTTTTATTACCATCACATCGTTAGAACCTGTTTCCATCATGTCATGAATGGTTCCAAGGCTGTAACCCGCAGTGTTTATGACTTGGCAACCCATGAGGTCTTTCCAGTAATAATCACCGTTTTCCAGTTCTGGTAACTGTTGGGAATCCACTACAATTTCATAGTTAGTCAGTAAATTCGCTGCATCCCGATCATCAATATCTTTGATTTTGACGATAATATCCTGATTGTGGTATTTCCACGCTTCCAGCTCAACGTGTTGCCACTGACCTGAGCGTTGAATAAACCACGGTTGATATTCAAAAATGTCTTCGGCATGTTCGGTGGAAGAAAAAACTCTGAGCCAACCACGAATGCCATACGCTGACCCTAATTTCCCCAATACGATTGGCTCAGCAGGGTGCTTCAGGCCAGATTGCTTGCTCATTGTTACCACCGCGACAGATTAAGCTGTTTTCTTAGCGTCTTTGATCAGTGCAGCAACACGATCAGACACAGATGCACCCAGACCAACCCAGTGTTCGATACGGTCCAGATCTAAACGCAGAGCTTCTGCATTTCCTGAAGCGATTGGGTTAAAGAAACCTACACGCTCAATAAAACGACCATCACGCGCATTGCGGCTATCGGTCACGACTACTTGATAGAACGGACGCTTTTTTGCGCCGCCACGAGCTAAACGAATTGTTACCATAACATCCTCATTAGTTAGCAAAACAACCAGACTCCATCGAGGAATGGAGTCCGGCTGTCCATTTAAAAGCCCGAAAATTTTACTCACTTTGGCGCAAAAAGCAATCCAAAGTACATTTTCTTTCGCGACTTTGTTGATTATCGCCCCATAAATCCAGGTGGCAGCATGCCTTTCATGCCTCGCATCATTTTTGCCAATCCACCTTTCTTCATCTTTTTCATCATTCTCTGCATTTCATCAAACTGTTTCAGTAAACGGTTAACGTCCTGCACTTGGGTACCCGAGCCCATCGCAATACGACGCTTACGGGAACCTTTAATGATTTCTGGTTTTTCGCGCTCTTTTCGGGTCATGGAATTAATGATAGCTTCCATTTTAACCAGAACTTTATCATCCATTTGAGATTTGACCGCATCAGGGACTTGTGACATTCCCGGCATTTTGCTTAACATGCTGGTCATTCCGCCCATATTACGCATTTGTTTTAGCTGATCGAGAAAATCACTTAAATCAAAACCATCACCTTTTTTCAGTTTCGATGCCAGTTTTTCTGCTTGAGTACGATCAACCTTGCTTTCAATTTCTTCGATCAGTGAAAGCATGTCTCCCATGCCCAGAATACGGGATGCAATCCGATCCGGATAGAAAGGTTCCAACGCATCTGTCTTTTCACCAACCCCAAGGAATTTGATTGGCTTACCCGTAATATGACGGATAGAAAGCGCTGCCCCGCCACGGGCATCACCATCAACTTTTGTCAGGACAACACCTGTCAATGGCAGAGCTTCATTAAATGCTTTCGCAGTATTTGCCGCATCTTGCCCCGTCATTGCATCAACAACAAACAGAGTTTCGACTGGTTTGATTGCTGCATGAACCGCTTTAATTTCATCCATCATCGCTTCATCAACATGCAAACGACCTGCGGTGTCGACTAACAGCACATCATAAAATTTCAGCTTAGCGTGTTGGATAGCCTTGTTGACGATATCAATCGGCTTTTCTTGCGGATCTGAAGGGAAAAAGTCAACTCCGACTGTTTCAGACAGAGTTTCAAGCTGTTTAATAGCCGCAGGACGGTAAACGTCTGCAGAAACGACCAGTACTTTTTTCTTATTTTTTTCTTTGAGCAGCTTACCTAATTTGGCAACGCTGGTTGTTTTACCGGCACCTTGTAAACCCGCCATCAGAACAACCGCAGGAGGCTGTGCAGAAAGGTTCAATTCACTGTTAACCTCTCCCATCGCCTTAACGAGTTCATTCTGAACGATTTTGACGAATTCCTGCCCCGGGGTCAGACTTTTGTTAACCTCATGCCCCACTGCGCTCTCTCTGACGCGTGAAATAAAATCACGCACTACAGGCAATGCAACATCCGCCTCAAGCAAAGCCATACGAACTTCGCGCAGTGTATCTTTAATATTATCTTCAGTCAGCCGCCCGCGGCCGCTGATATTGCGCAGTGTGCGCGATAGTCTGTCAGTTAAATTATCAAACATTGTCTCAGCTCAGATATCTACAAGTGGGTCTACCTGTAAGGCAAATTTTATGAATTATAACACGATGATCATGTGATCTCTGCAAAGAGATTCCCAACTATGATTAACAATGGTTGGAGGCTCTTCCTGCTAGCGGTATACTTAAATTTTAAGTTCAATCCATACCCAATAGATTTCAAACTATAATTTGAATAACTTGAATAGTTTGAAGCGATGAAGGGTAAACACTATTGCGAAAACGATAAACGTTATGCTGGTATTTTCAATTATTGCTTTACTTGCTTATCTCATGAGCCTGACACTCGTCGTACCAGGTTTACTGCGCCAACAAAACAGTTATCAAAAACTGGCTCTTTTTTTCGCAATTGTGGCATTAGTTAATCACGCGATTGCATTAAAATATCAAGTATTTCATGTCAGCAGTGGCCAAAACCTTACTTTATTGAATTTAGGCTCAATCGTTAGTTTGCTTATGTGCATCATCATGACGATCGTCGCTTTCCGTGGCCGTGCATGGTTTTTATTACCGATTGTTTACAGCTTCTCCATGATAAATTTGATATTAGCCAGCATGATGCCAGGAGAATTCATTACGCACCTTGAAGGCAGTGTCGAATTATTCATTCATATTGGGCTGGCATTACTTGGCTATGCCACTTTACTCATTGCTGCTCTTTATGCATTACAGCTTGGATGGTTAGATTATCAGCTCAAAAAGAAAAAGTTTTCTTTTACCTCTGGCATACCTCCACTGATGGTCATTGAGCGTAAAATGTTTCACATTACCCAAGTTGGTGTAATTTTACTAACATTGACGCTATGCACAGGCATCATGTACATGGATGATGTTTTCAGTAAAGAAAATATTCACAAATCCGTTTTATCTATCATTGCATGGTTCATCTACGTTATTTTGCTTTGGGGGCACTATCATGAAGGATGGCGTGGCAAACGCGTTATTTGGTTCAATCTGATTGGCGCGTTTATTCTGACTCTCGCTTTTTTCGGTAGCAGGCTATTGCAGGAAATTATGGTTTATTAAGAGTTCAAAGAACATCATAACCAGTTTGTATACATATTAGGAAGGAATTCTGTTTTGGAGCACGTTTCAACAGGCACACTGATTATAATTCTTATTGTCATGGTTTTCGTTTCGGCCTATTTCTCGGCCTCAGAAACCAGTATGATGACAATTAACCGCTATCGCTTACGTCATTTAGCTAAACAAGGAAGCAGCTCCGCACGTAGGGTAGAATCTCTGCTGCGTCACCCAGATAGGCTCATCAGCCTTATTCTTATTGGTAACAACCTCATCAATATTCTGGCGTCTTCTCTCGCCACTATTGTTGGGATGCGTCTTTATGGTGATGCAGGTGTTGCCATTGCTACAGGCATACTCACTTTCGTGATCCTTATTTTCTCCGAAGTTATGCCAAAGACCATTGCGGCTCTTTACCCAGAAAGGGTAGCATTTCCAAGTAGTTTCTTGTTGCGCCCACTGGAAAAAATCATGCTGCCGCTTGTTTGGGCATTTAATAAAATCAGCTTACTGTTTATGCGTTGCCTGGGCATCAAAGTTTCTAATATTCGCAATGATGCGGTCAGCAAGGACGAATTGAGAACAATCGTAAATGAATCAAACACCAATCTATCGCGCCGCAATCAAGACATGCTGATCTCAATATTGGATCTTGAGAAAGTCACCGTTGGCGACATTATGGTGCCTCGTAATGAGATTGTTGGCATTGACATTAACAATGATTGGAAATCTGTCATCAGGCAATTAACACATTCACCGCATGGGCGAATTGTGCTTTATCGGGATTCCCTTGATGATGCTATTGGTATGCTACGAGTACGTGAAGCCTACCGATTGATGATGGAGAAAAAAGAGTTTACAAAAAGAAATTTAATTAAAGCAGCAGATAAAATCTACTTTATCCCCGTCAGTACTCCGCTGAATACCCAGCTCGTTAACTTCCAACGCAACAAGCAGAAAGTCGGTTTGATCGTGGACGAATATGGAGATATTCAAGGTCTCGTCACTGTCGAAGATATTTTGGAAGAAATTGTCGGCGATTTTACCACATCCATGTCCCCGACTTTGGCCGAAGAAGTTCTTCCACAAAGTGATGGCACCGTTCTGGTGGATGGTACAGCCAATATTCGTGAGCTAAACAAAGCCTTCAATTGGGCGCTCCCCGAAGATGGCCCAAGAACAATGAATGGAATGATTCTGGAGGAATTGGGTGAACTTCCTGAATTGAATGTTCAAGTACAAATTAACGAATATAATTTTGAAGTTCTTTCCGTGCACGATAATGTTATTAAGCAGGTGCGTGTAACACCAATGAACAAAAGAACAGAACAAGACATAAATTCCAGTGAATAATTTAGCCATTATTCACTCAGGAAAAGGCACCCAAACGCTATCCCACTGTATGTTCAAGGGTGGTTTAAGAGCAATAATATATGGTGGATTCACAAAATATATATTATTGCTTCTATTCTTTGCATTCAGGCACGATCATTTAAAATGCTTAAAGTATTCTACCCTCACTGCATTCATGCCAAAAATAATGTTTTTATCAAAATTGTTCATAATAAAATCCATAACAGTCATAATATTATAAAATATTACAAATGTTAAAATATCTTGAGTATTACCGTTCAATAGAAAACTTATTTGTACCCAAAAGACAAGCGTATCACGCAGATACACTTTCGATAGGAGTTCTTGAAGAGGGAAAATAACAACATAAGGCTGGCAAAAATAAGCTAACACACTGTCAATCTAAAGTAGATCTGGCTGCTTAACAAGAGTTTCACAGCCAGAATATAGGATGGTAACCAAGATATTGTATCGCTTATCAACCTAACAAACAGACTAAACTCGAAGCTCTACAAGCTTTTCTTCAGGCAATGCTAACTCTTCGTTCAGATTAACGCGAACATCAGCATCAAGAATACTCTGAGCAATATCTTGAGCTTCTTTCAGTGAATGCATTTCATAAGTACCACACTGATAAATGTTTAATTCTGGGATTTGGCTCTGATTTTGAACTTTCAGTACATCTGCCATCGCAGCTTTCCAAGACTCAGCTACTCTTAACTCTGTCGGGGCACCGATCAAGCTCATATAAAAACCAGTACGGCATCCCATCGGGGAGAGATCGATAATTTCAACACCATTACCGTTCAAATGATTACGCATAAAACCCGCAAACAGATGTTCAAGAGTATGAATCCCCCTTTCTGGCATCACTGCTTTATTGGGAACACAAAAACGTAAATCAAATACGGTGATAGTATCGCCATGAGGCGTTTTCATCATCTTGGCAACTCTAACTGCTGGAGCAGCCATACGCGTATGGTCAACTGTAAAACTATCCAATAAAGGCATAATCCTACCTCCTAGGGCATCAGATTTTTTACGAAAATTTTTTCAGATAGATGAAACCTTTTTATTTGCGGCTGGTCATAAGATATGAAGACGCGCAAATTGTTATCATCCCTATTCTTTAAGAGATTTTATTCGGCCACCACTTGGTGGCCATTTTCTTTTTTAATTCCCAGCATGAAGTTTTAGATAGTCATCAAAACTCATGCTGTCTTGTTGCTCAAGATTGTGTTGCCTCAATACAGAAGCATCACGTTCAGCAGAAAAACTTTCATTATTCAAAATTGAGTAGGGCTCTTCAATCAATTCCTGACTGTATTTTCTTGCCAGTTCCAATCCAAAACCAACTATCCCCTGAGTTTTCATCTTGCCTAATACGCGTGCTGAAAACGTTAATGATGGATCTTCAAACATAGTAACCAGTTCTTTACACACTGACTGATACTGAGTTCCTGAACAAGCATCCAAAACTTCAGCAACCCGCTCTAAGTCCCGGAATAGCTCTTGCCCGACAGATTTCAGGGGTTGTTGTTCAATACCACCACCAATACCGATATGTAATCCTGGTTTACGCCCTTCCAAAATCACTTTACTCCAGTTACCGCGACAACACTCAAGCTCTTTACTTCCCATTTCAGGGGCATCAGCCAAAGTACACCATATCAAGAATAGGTCAAGAAAACGAATCTGAGTTTCATCAACGCCAATCGGGGAGAAAGGGTTAATATCTAAAGAACGTACTTCAATGTACTCTATACCGCCTCTCAATAGCGCATCAGAAGGTGATTCCCCCTCTAGAGTTACCCGTTTAGGACGTATTGGTGCGTACAGCTCATTTTCAATTTGAAGGACATTAGTATTAAGTTGGAGGTACTTATCCCCTTTTTTGACTCCAATTGCCGCAAAATCGGCAGATGGTTTATGGATTGCTTTTTTAAGACCTTCTACATACGTATGAAGATTATTAAAAGTGATATTCAGATCACTTTGTGATTTGTTGGTATACCCTAGGTCACTCATCCTCAGAGAAGTTGCATAAGGGAGGTAGAAAGTCCCTTTTTCAGTTTTCTCAAAGGATAACGCTGTATTCCGACCACGTAAAAATGAGGGGCAAATTGCCGGTGATGCACCAAATAAATAAGGGATCACCCAACCAAAGCGGTAATAATTACGGATCAGACGAAGGTATCCCTCTGAAATCTGCTCTTTTCCCGTTTCTGCGTCTTTAATACCTAACCGAGCCTGCCAGAAACTTAATGGAAGTGAAAAATTATAATGCACCCCCGAAATCGTCTGCATCAGTGCACTGTAACGATTCTTTAATCCCTCACGATACAACGTCTTAAAACGCCCCACATTAGACGTACCATATTGTGCCAGAGTGATGTTTTCTTCATCGTCAATGAAACATGGCATGCTCAAAGGCCACATTTTTTCATCGCCCAGATTTCTCGCGGTATAACGATGTAAATCGTTAAGGAAATCAATGGTTCTATCTATGCTGTTATCAACAGGGGTAATAAACTCCAATAGAGATTCAGCAAAATCAGTTGTAATCCATTTATGCGTTAAAGAAGCACCAAGTGATTCTGGATGCCTCGTCTTAGCTAAATGACCTTCTGGAGTAACACGCAATGTTTCACGTTCAATGCCGCGACAAATGCCATCTAACACAGTAGGATTTGCCTCTAGCCATGACAATGCTTTTGATACGTCCGGGATCAATTTGACCTCCGTGGAGTTTTGAAAAGATTATTACTAAGAGTTTACTTTATATGAAACAAGCCAGATTGTCGCTGATTACGTAGGGGTGATGACTTATCAAAGGTCAAATTACGATCAAGTAATGATGAAGGAAATATTATGTTTCAAATAGAAATAAAAAACCCCCGCCTTATCAAGGCAGGGGTTTAAAATGGTGCATCCAGGAGGATTCGAACCTCCGACCGCTCGGTTCGTAGCCGAGTACTCTATCCAGCTGAGCTATGGATGCATTGTCAGATTTTCTATTTCTGATCAGACATTATAGACTGTCTTACTCTCAGAACATTAACACCATGATGGAATCACAATGTTGAATATGGTGCATCCAGGAGGATTCGAACCTCCGACCGCTCGGTTCGTAGCCGAGTACTCTATCCAGCTGAGCTATGGATGCGTTGTCAGTTTTCTATTTCTGGTCAGGCGCTGCTGATTGCCTAACTTGTCAGAATTGGCACACCTAAAACTTACGGTGTTTAAAATGGTGCATCCAGGAGGATTCGAACCTCCGACCGCTCGGTTCGTAGCCGAGTACTCTATCCAGCTGAGCTATGGATGCATTGTCGGTTTACTATTCCTGTTTAGGCGCTACTGATTGCCCGAATTGACAGAATTGAGATACCTAAAAATCGCGGTGTTTAAAGTGGTGCATCCAGGAGGATTCGAACCTCCGACCGCTCGGTTCGTAGCCGAGTACTCTATCCAGCTGAGCTATGGATGCGTCTCTTAAATGGCGGTGAGGGAGGGATTCGAACCCTCGATGCAGCTCTTAACCACATACTCCCTTAGCAGGGGAGCGCCTTCAGCCTCTCGGCCACCTCACCATTTTTTAAAACTAAAACGCTTTAAAACTTGCGACTTGAAGTTTTCACTTCGTAGTTTTTAGAATCTCTTCTTCTGCTTACTACCCAGAAGCTTCTTTCTAATCTCTTCGTCGCTGCGATGGCGCACATATTACTTTCCCTGCCTGATAAGTCAAACAATTTTTCGCAACTTTTTTCCGTTTGAACACTTAGCACGCAAAACGCTTGGTTTAGCATCTAAATAGTTATTTTATCAACAGCAAAATCCTCTAAGCACTATTAAAATTTATAAAAATGATTATTCATCGCTATGGCCTCATGAACGAGGCTTTTTCAACAGATAGAAAATAAAAAGACGTGAGAGAATAGAATTAAGGTAGTAACAGGAATAGTAACAATAAAAGGTAACCTGATCAGGTTCACAAAACAGGGAAGTAGAGTAGCGCCCAGGTCTTAAAAAAGCGTGGACGCCATTCTTGAATTAAAAAGTTGTAGGCTGAGATTTCTCTGCCTGAATCCGTTGATAAATTTCTTCACGGTGAACAGAAACTTCCTTGGGTGCGTTTACACCAATGCGAACTTGGTTGCCTTTAACTCCCAGTACTGTGACTGTTACCTCATCGCCTATCATGAGTGTTTCACCAACTCGACGAGTCAGAATAAGCATTCTTTGCTCCTTGAAAATTTAAAAGAGTCGGGTCTCTAGGTTTCCCCGCTATTATCCATCAAACACCGTGAAAACGTAAAGCAATGATATCTACTTAAAGTATAAGCAGTTTTGAACACATTTCCTATATCTATAGGATAGCTAAAATATAAGTATGTGCCCAACATTTCAACAATTTCACAACAAAAAACTTCGGCATCATAAAAAAAGCGCTTTCATGATGCCGTTACTGTCACGGCGATACCAACTATAACCGCAATGTTACCCACTCTTCTACACTAGCCAATGCCGAAGGAAGAGCAGTTACATCTGTCCCACCAGCCTGAGCCAGATCAGGACGGCCTCCTCCTTTACCGCCAACTTGTTGGGCAACAAAAGAGATTAAATCGCCTGCTTTTATTCTAGCAGTCAAATCCTTTGTTATACCAACAATTAGGCTGACTTTATCACCAGTCGCTGTAGAAAGCACAATAATTGCCGATCCCAACTGATTTTTCAGATCATCAACCATTGTTCTGAGCATTTTAGGTTCAACATCACCTAATTGTGTCACCAGTAAACGAACACCTTGGATCTCTTTAGCCTGATTAGCCAAAGAAGAGCTTTCCTGAGCGGCTTGCTGAGATTTCAGTTGTTGCAACTCTTTTTCCAACTGTTTCGTTCTGTCCAGTGTCGTTTTCACTTTCTCATTCAGGCTATTAATATCACCTTTCACCAAATGAGCAATGTCTTGCAGTAAATCAGTTTGCTGATAAATTGAGTTCAGCGCAGTTTGCCCCGTAATGGCTTCAATACGGCGAATTCCTGCTGCTGTACCTGATTCACTGGATATACGGAGCAACCCAATATCACCTGTGCGACTTGCATGAGTACCACCACATAATTCGGTAGAAAAGCCGCCCATGCTCAGTACACGAACTTTTTCATCATACTTCTCGCCAAACAGTGCCATAGCACCTTTAGCTTTTGCTTCTTCCAGCTCCATTAATTCTGTAACAACCGGTGAATTTTTGCGAATCTCTTCGTTCACCAGATTTTCTACCTGACGAATCTGCTCTGGCTTCATTGCTTCAAAGTGAGAGAAGTCAAAACGCAGGTATTTATCATTGACTAAAGAACCTTTCTGAGAAACGTGCTCTCCCAGAATTTTACGCAATGCCGCATGCAGCAAATGGGTTGCAGAATGGTTCAAACGGATTGCATCTCTGCGTACCACATCAATTTCAGCATTGACTGTATGTTTAACGCTCAAACTACCACTTGTCAATTTACCAATGTGGCCGATTGCCTGAGCATATTTCTGAGTATCAGTAACTTCGAAGATACCATTGCCATTCAACAACTGCCCTGTATCTCCAACCTGCCCACCTGATTCAGCATAGAAAGCCGTTTTATCAAGTATAATGATCGCCTCTTCGCCTGCATGAATTTGTTCAACAGCTTCGCCATTACGGAAGATAGAGGTAATAGCAGCTTGCTGTGAATTATGTTCATAACCACAAAAATCACTTCGACCGTCAACCTTGATCAATTCATTGTAATCTGTACCAAAGCCACTGGATTCACGAGCACGGCGACGTTGGTTTTCCATCGCTACATCAAAACCAGCCTCATCAACTTTGATATTTCTTTCACGGCAAACATCCGCAGTCAGATCAACCGGAAAACCATAGGTATCATACAAACGGAAAGCAGTTGTACCGTCCAGGGTATCACCGGACAATTTCGCCAGTTCTTCATCCAGTAACTGTAAACCACGATCCAAGGTACGGGCGAATTGTTCTTCTTCAGTTTTCAATACCTGCTCAACCAAAGCCTGCTGTTTTTTCAGCTCTTCACCAGCAGCTCCCATCACTTTAATCAATGGAGCAACTAACTTATAGAAGAAAGTATCTTTTGCACCAAGCATGTTGCCATGACGAACAGCACGACGAATAATACGGCGAAGTACGTATCCACGGTTCTCATTGGATGGAATAACACCATCACAAATCAAGAACGCACATGCCCGGATATGATCCGCAACAACGCGCAGAGATTTATTGGTGAGATCTGTCGCTCCCGTCACCTCTGCAACTGAAGCAATCAGATTCTGGAATAAGTCAATCTCGTAGTTAGAGTTGACGTGCTGCAATACTGCGGCGATACGCTCCAGCCCCATACCGGTATCAACTGAAGGTTTTGGCAGTGGTTCCATTGTACCATCGGCATGGCGGTTGAATTGCATGAAAACAATGTTCCAGATTTCAATATATCTGTCACCGTCTTCTTCTGGGCTACCTGGAGGGCCTCCCCAAATGTGGTCACCATGGTCATAGAAAATTTCTGTACAAGGGCCACAAGGGCCGGTGTCACCCATTTGCCAGAAGTTATCTGACGCATACGGGGCACCTTTGTTATCGCCAATGCGAATAATTCTTTCTGTTGGAACACCGACTTCTTTATGCCAAATATCATAGGCTTCATCGTCTGTCTCATAGACAGTAACCCACAGTTTTTCTTTTGGCAGATTAAACCATTCTTCGCCGGTCAATAGCTCCCAAGCGTATTTGATGGCATCTTGTTTAAAATAATCACCAAAACTGAAGTTACCCAACATTTCGAAGAAAGTATGATGACGGGCTGTATATCCCACATTTTCTAAATCGTTATGTTTACCACCAGCACGAACGCAGCGCTGAGCCGTTGTTGCTCTGGAATAAGGCCTTTTATCCAATCCAAGAAAAACATCTTTGAACTGGTTCATCCCTGCGTTAGTGAACAACAATGTTGGATCATTGTTTGGCACCAACGAACTACTTGATACTACCTGGTGCCCTTTAGTATGAAAAAAGTCAAGAAACGCTTGACGGATCTCAGCGGTGCTTTTGCTCATAATTGTCCCGAAATCAAGCTGAAAAAACAGATTTATGAATGGTTGAGATGGTATATCACATTACCATTTCCACTCACGAATAAATTAAAGTGGGGTTAAGATAGAATGTCTTCCATTAGAAGTAAAATCCCATATAAATCCATTCGCTTTTCAGCATTGTAATTCGTCTGGGCATTTTCTGAAAGTCCGTTCATTAGGCCAGTTTCGATACACCTGTTTCAAAGATGTTCATTTCCTATAAAAAAACCACACCCTAGATGGATGTGGTTTTGAAAAAGCCAGATTGTTTCTGTGCATTACGGCAAAATAAAGAGTAATTAGAGCTCTTCGTTATTTACTTCTGCGCCGTTATCTTCATAATCTGTTACATAATCGGAAGCCGCGCTACTGAAGTCTCCAGTATTATTCAACAACAGTTCACGCAGTTTCTTATCTAATTCAGCCGCAGTTTCTGGATGCTCTTTCAGATAAATAGTGGCATTGGCTTTACCTTGCCCAATTTTGTCGCCATTATAGCTATACCACGCACCTGCTTTTTCCACCATTTTGTGTTTAACACCCAAATCGATCAATTCACCGAGCGTGTTAATACCTTCACCATACAAAATTTGGAATTCAGCTTGTTTAAATGGCGCTGCAACTTTGTTCTTGACTACTTTCACACGAGTTTCGCTGCCAACAACCTCATCACCATTTTTCACAGAACCGGTACGACGGATATCCAAGCGAACGGATGCGTAGAATTTCAGCGCATTACCGCCAGTCGTGGTTTCAGGGTTGCCAAACATCACACCAATTTTCATACGGATCTGGTTGATGAAGATCAGCAGAGTATTTGAGTTTTTCAAATTACCCGCCAGCTTACGCATGGCCTGACTCATCATACGTGCTGCCAACCCCATATGGGAGTCACCAATTTCACCTTCAATTTCTGCTTTTGGTGTCAATGCAGCAACGGAGTCAACGATAATGACATCAACAGCGCCAGAACGTGATAACGCATCACAAATTTCTAGTGCTTGTTCACCTGTATCAGGCTGAGAACACAACAGGTTATCAATATCTACACCCAGTTTTTTAGCATAAACTGGATCAAGGGCATGTTCGGCATCAATAAAAGCACAAGTTCTGCCTTCGCGTTGGGCTGCAGCAATCACTTGCAATGTCAGCGTTGTTTTACCGGAAGATTCAGGCCCGTATATTTCAACGATACGGCCCATTGGCAAACCACCCGCACCCAATGCAATATCCAGTGACAAAGAGCCTGTAGAAATGGTTTCAACATCCATTGAGCGGTTTTCGCCCAAACGCATGATGGAACCTTTACCAAATTGTTTCTCAATTTGACCCAGCGCTGCTGCTAGTGCTTTTTGTTTGTTTTCATCGTTAGCCATGTTTACTCCTTCGCAAGCAATGAAGGGGCTGCCCCACTGCTGATAAACTGTTTCTGATACAAAGTGCCATATGATTATACTGTATAATCATACAGCATCAAGCTAATTTTTTACGATTTCTTCCAACAACGTTGTTAAAGAAAAAATAGCAGCCTGTAGACGCACTGCATTGCGATCACCCACAAAATGTTGGTGATGTACTACAGTCTGTATGCTTCCATTAACATGAAAAGCAAATCCGAACCAAACTGTGCCAGTCGGTTTTTCTTCACTGCCACCATCTGGCCCAGCAATACCACTGACAGAAACAGCAAAATCCGCTTTAGCGACTTTTAGTGCCCCTTCAGCCATTTCTTTTACGACCTGTTCACTCACTGCACCAAACTGTTCCAGCGATGCCAGTGAAACACCCAGCATTTCATGTTTAGCATTATTACCGTATGTCACAAAACCGCGATTAAAATAGGCTGAACTTCCTGCAATATCTGTGATCACTTTGGCAATCCAGCCCCCTGTGCAGGATTCTGCACAGGTCACGGATAATTTTTTCTGTGTTAATCTCTTTCCCAGTTCAATACTAAGCTGATACAGGATTTTTTCATCCATAACAGGCCTTCAATGCTATAAGAAATTAATTTTTCCGAAACAGATCCCAAATCCATAATCCCCCTATTGCCAGGGAGAGCAAGATCCCAAAACCAATGCCAACCGCAACGGCTGAGGCACCAAAACTAATGGAAATCAAATATAGCCCCAGCATAACCAGCATGGCACTATTTTCACCAAGATTTTGTACAGCAACGGCTTTACCTGCTCCCATCGAATGTTTTCCATGTTCTTGCAACAATGCATTTAATGGAACGACAAATAGTCCGCCAAATATGCCGAGGGTTATCAAAATCAGGTAGGAAAACCCTATTGATTGCTGAGTGACAAAAAGAATAACCATAATGCCAATCAGGATGCCTGCTGGCATACAACGGCGCACAGTCTTCAATGTAATAAATCGTGCAGCCATACCAGCACCAACAATGATACCAATAGCGACCACAGCATTCATCAATGTAGGCGTGGTATTTCCCTCGATTCCCAGAACAACGGGAACCCAGGCAACCAACAGGAATCGCAGTGTGACACCCGCCCCCCAAAATAAACTGGTGCCAACCAATGAAAATCGTGTTTCTTGATTACGCCAAAGTGAAGCACAAACCGAGATAAAATCCACCAGCATTTTTTGGGGACTCCAGCCTTTTTCTTGGCGGGCGGCATCCAAACGGGGAATATAGAAATTCGCCACAACTGCGGCACCATACAACGATGCACAAAGCCCTAATGCCCATATCAGGCCAGCGTCAGAAAGGAATCCGCCAGCAACTGAGCCAATCAAAATAGCAGCAATGGTCGATGCTTCCATCATCCCATTGGCTTTTACCAAACGCCCGCCATTCGTCAATTCCCCCAAGATCCCATACTTAGCAGGAGAATAAGCAGCGGCACCAATTCCCACTAAGGTATATCCCAGAAACGGATTCATATCGATGCAAATACTGATGGCCCCAAGCAATTTAATGCTATTGGAAAAGAGCATGACGCGCCCTTTTGAAAACCGATCAGCAATTTGCCCCACAAAAGGGGCAAGTACAATATAGGTCAGTACGAAGACAATTTGCAGGGCAGGCAGACTCCATTCTGGGTAAGCCTCAGCCTTTAATTGAGCCAAGATGGCAAAGAATAGCGCATTGTCAGCAAAAGCAGAGAGAAATTGCGATAACAATACGGCTTTCATACCCCGATTCAACAGTGGTTGTGTTTCCACAGTGCCATTCATTTCCTTACTCCCATGTTTCCTTACTCCTGTTCGGCCATTTTTCTTAATGTGACAAAATCTGGCTTGCCACTACCAAGCAAAGGAAGTTGATTGACATAACGAATGTCTCGTGGAACCGCCAACTCAGGCATTCCCATTTCACGGGCTATTCCCAGCATTGCATTTCTATTCAAGCTGGCATCTGTTGTGAACAGGACAAGAGCTTCACCTTTACTTTGATCATTCTTGGCTGTTGCTGCATGTAGTGCATCAGTAGAAATCCTTGATGCGATTTGCTCTACCGCTTCAAGAGAAACCATTTCTCCCGCCAATTTAGCAAAGCGCTTCACACGCCCTTTAATCGTACAGAAACCTTCTTCGTCAATCGAAACGATATCTCCAGTGTCATACCAACCCATTTGGTTATTCCCTTCTGCATCTTCTGCCGATGGTGGCTCCAAACGCTCAGGGGCTTCGACACGCAAATAACCTTTCATGACATTCGGACCACGTAATTGTAAGCGTCCTCCGTCTTCGATACCCTGTACAGGCAGTAAACGCGCCTCCATTCCCGGTAAAATCCGCCCGACGCTTCCCATTTTTGCTGCCATTGGTACATTGATTGCAACAACAGGTGCACACTCTGTCACACCATAACCTTCCAAAATACGAATACCGAATTTATCCTGCCAAACACGTTTAGTATTTTCTGACAGTTTTTCTGCGCCAGCTACCACATAGCGCAACCGGGCAAAATCATAGGGATGTGCAAAACGGGCGTAATTACCCAAAAAAGTCGAAGTTCCGAACAACACGGTGCAGTTGCGATCATAAATCAGCTCAGGCACAACACGATAATGCAGTGGGCTTGGATAAAGGAATACCCGGCTGCCTGTCATTAACGGAGTAAGTAAACCGACTGTCAGACCAAAGGCATGGAACAGTGGTAAGCAGGACATAAAACGATCTTGTGGGGTAAAATCAGCAATTGTTTTTATCTGCTCAGCGTTAGCCAGTAAGCTGGTATGGCTATGAACAACCCCCTTTGGCGCCCCTTCTGAACCTGATGTAAACAGGATCAAAGCATCATCTTCCGGCTTTTGCGAAGTCATGATGGCTTTGGAAGGGAAAATCAGATGCCACAGTATCCATAGTTTATCATCCCGAGTGATGCTGTCTTTAAAATCCTCAAGATATACCCAATTCGCTTCTGTTACCTGTTCTGGCAAATGAGTCAATTGCCCTTTTTCCAGAAATTGACGAGACGTTACGATGGTTTTGATGGTTGCTGCCTGCATGGCATTTTTAATGCCGCTGCTTCCTGCCGTATAGTTCAACAGAGCAGGTATCCGCCCTTTCAACGAAGCACCATAAACGGCAGCCGCCATCACAGTTGCATTCGGTAGCAGCAAACCAATTCGTTCACCTTCTTTTGTAAAACGTTCTAAAATCCGGCTGACACCTAATATTTTTTTCAATAATGAGTGATAGCTGTCTTCTTTGAGATTCACATCCTCAATACAAGGTTTAAAACGACCAAAGCGTTTTTGTGCAGTCAGGTAAGCACTAAACAACGTTTCTTTTGGACGTGTCTGCATTCTCACATCCATCATGATGGCATGAAGATGTTCTCCAGCTAAACGACGGCGTGTTGTAGAGTTAGGCGCATCCGGCATCGGCAGATCAACGGCAGGTAAAATTTTAATGGTGATTTTCGGGAACCAATGCAGTTTCATTATTCCTTTCAATCGCCCAAAAATGGTTTTTTCCGCACCATCAATACGAATCGGAACCACCTTTGCGCCTGATTTAGCAGCAATAAACGCGGCCCCATCATAGATTTTCATAAGGGAGCCGGTCACGGTGATCCTTCCTTCCGGGAAAATCACAATCGGGCGCCCTTTCTCCACTTCTTTAACCAATGTCCTGACTGCCATCGGGTTGGTTGGATCCAGAGGTACAACATCCGCATAAGATTCGATGAATTTGAGAAAACCACGGGTCGCAATATTAGAATAGATAGCGAATACTGGTTTTACTGGCAAGAACAACCCAATTAAAAGACCATCCAGAAATGAAACATGATTGGGTGTAATAATACATTTTGGGTGTTTAAACTGCTTATCATCGCCTTCTACTGTGACACGAAAAAGTACGCGAATAAGTAACCGAATAAAATTTAAGAGCATATCCATATCTCAATATAATTAAATAAAATTAAAGTGAGCAAGTAGAATGATACTATAATTTGTATAAACGCTCTGATATATAGGATTTACCTGCCATATGGTAAATAAACCTAAAAGACCTCGATATATCAGATAGTTTTATTTTTTCTGGTTCAAAATGTAAGATTTAACACTAAAGACGATATCTTCTGTTGCAAGGCTGGCATCAACAATGAAGTCTGCACACTCATGATATAGCAGCTCCCTTTCAACCAATACCGCTTCTATTTCTTCTGTGATGGATTTTCCTGTCAGGCTTGGGCGCTGTGAGTTCTCTGGATTGAGGGATAACCGCCTGGCTAACACTTCTGCGGACGCCTGCAAATAAATCACCGTGCCATTCTGCTGCATATAAAGGCGATTTTCTGGTGCCAGAACCATTCCCCCACCCGTAGAAATGACATGTTCATGCTGACTCACTGTTTTCAGTATTTGGCCTTCCAGTTTTCTGAAATATTCCCAACCATTTTGTTCAACGAGAGCAGCAATACTCATTTGACTGGAGCTTTGGACGCTCTCATCAGTGTCAACAAATTTATACGACAATGCTTCAGCTAACAACTTACCTATTGTCGTCTTCCCTGCACCTCGTGCACCTACGATGAATAGAGTTTGTTTCATTTTGCTGTTTTCCTGGAGGATATGTGAAATTAAGTCTAAAGATGGAGTATAGTAACTAAATATTTACACTAGTGTAAAAAGTATTTTTTATTGAACAAAAAGTCACACTTAATCCTAAGTGTGACTGCATAGTCCAATGAGTTTTAACTAAAACAGAACTCTATTAGCGGCGAGGTAAATAATCGCCATAACCAATCCATTTATATGTTGTCAGTGCATCAAGCCCCATTGGGCCTCTGGAGTGTAATTTTTGCGTACTGACAGCCACTTCAGCCCCTAAACCAAATTGACCACCATCAGTAAAACGAGTACTTGCATTTACATATACAGCGGCTGAATCTACCCGATGTACAAAATAGTCAGCCTGTTGTAAAGACTCAGTCAAGATCGCGTCAGAATGAGCCGTACCATAAGTGCGGATATGGTCAATCGCTTGATCAATATCGCTGACAATCTCCACATTCATATCCAGTGACAGCCATTCATCACAGTAATCTTCCTCTACCACTCCGACAACTGTTGCAGGGCCGTTTTTCAGCAATGTCATCGCGGATCCACTGGCATGTAATGTCACTCCCTGCTCTTTCATTTTTGCACTTAAGATTGGCAGGAAATGAGCCGCAATTTTCTCATGTACCAACAATGTTTCCAATGAATTACAGGCGCTTGGGCGTTGCACTTTCGCATTAGTGATAACTTCCAATGCTTTTTCGATATTGATGTTTTCATCTACAAATGTGTGACAAACACCAATTCCCCCGGTAATCACCGGAATGGTCGATTGTTCACGACACAGTTTATGCAATCCAGCGCCACCGCGAGGGATTAACATATCAACATAGTGATCCATTTTCAGCAATTCAGCCACCAACTCACGATCCGGTTTACTGATAGCCTGAACCGCAGCCGCAGGTAACCCGCTTTGTTCCAGTGCCTGCTGAATAACTTTAACCATAGCCTGATTAGTATGGTGAGTTTCTTTACCACCGCGCAATATTACCGCATTGCCGGTTTTCAGACACAATGATGCGACATCAATAGTCACATTCGGACGGGCTTCATAAATTACGCCAATAACTCCCAGAGGAACACGGCGACGGCTCAATTGCAATCCATTATCCAACAATTGCCCATCCATCACTTGCCCTACAGGATCGGCCAAACGACAGACCTGACGCACATCATTAGCTATAGTGTTCAAGCGCTCAATTGTCAGCAATAATCTATCGAGCAATGCGTCACTCATACCCTGTTCACGGGCTTGGTTCATGTCTTGCTGGTTGGCAGCAAGAATAACCTTACTTTCAGTCTCCAACAAATCAGCAATGTGATTCAATGCCTGATTTTTCTGGCTGGTACTTAATTGAGCCAATTGCCATGATGCTGCTTTGGCTGCTTTTCCCATCTGCTCTAGCATGGTGGAATCCTTTACTCACGATCAATTAAGATCTATCAATTATGATCAATTAACTTACGATCAAATCGTCACGGTGAACCGCAACAGCGCCATATTCATATCCCAGTATCTGGCTGATTTGCTGTGAATGATGACCTGCAATCAAACGTAAGGCATCACTGTTGTAGCGGCAAACACCATGAGCCAAATCCTTGCCGGATAAGCTAAGAATGCGAATGACTTCACCACGGGAAAAATCACCTTTAACGTTTTTGATCCCTTTTGGTAACAATGAACTGCCTTTTTCAAGGATGGCGGCTTCTGCACCATGATCGACAATAATTTCTCCGGCAGGAGGCGCGCCAAAGATCCAGCGTTTACGATTTTCCATCGGGCTGGCTTGACCATGAAAACGTGTACCCACTGGTTTTCCTTGAATGACATCGGCAATAACATCGGGTTTATTGCCGGCCGCGATGATGACATCGACTCCTGCACGCCCGGCAACACCGGCAGCCTGAAGTTTTGTCGCCATTCCCCCCGTGCCCAAACCTGAGACACTGCCTCCGGCCATCATTTTCAATTCATCGCTGATGTCATGTACTTCAGAGATCAATTCTGCATCAGGATTGTTGCGAGGATCAGCAGTATAAAGTCCTTCTATATCTGTCAGGAGCAATAATTTATCTGCACTACCCAAAATAGCCGCTAACGCAGAAAGGTTATCATTATCACCCACTTTAATCTCCGCTGTCGCAACGGCATCATTTTCATTAATAATGGGAATAATGTGGTTATCAAGCAATGCCTGAAGGGTATCTCTTGCATTCAAGAAGCGTTCACGATCTTCCAAGTCCGCACGGGTTAGCAACATTTGCCCGACATGGATACCATAAATCGAGAAAAGCTGTTCCCATAATTGAATCAAGCGACTTTGCCCGACTGCTGCCAGCAACTGTTTTGATGCAATTGTAGCGGGAAGATCAGGATATCCTAAATGCTCACGTCCAGCCGCAATCGCGCCGGAAGTCACAATAATAATGCGGTGGCCTTTTTCATGCTGTTGAGCACATTGGCGAACCAGCTCCACAATGTGAGCACGATTCAAACGACGAGAGCCACCAGTCAATACACTCGTCCCCAGTTTCACAACCAATGTTTGGCTGCCATTCATCATATTTCTGCCATTACAGTTATTTGAAAAAACAATTTGAAAAAGCAATATGCTTAAGAAAACCACGCGCTTAAAAAACAATATTTAGTTTTAACAGGAGAGAAGCGTTATGCCAACTGACATAACGCAAAATTTAGAAAAAGCAGGCTTAAAACAGACTCATGCTATAACTTGTGTCTGAAGAGTGATCGTATTATCGGATGGGGTTAACGTAAGATTGAGCGTTTCAAAAGAACCGGTCAGACGTTTATGAAACGTCTGCAAGGTTGACTCAAGATGCTCCAGATCAGCCTTTTTCTTGATACTCATGGCACGCCATTCACCATTTTTATCAAATAAGCCTATCTGATAGTTATAAATAAAACCTTGCTCCTGTGCCTCTAATTCCAACCACCATCCCCAGAATTCGCGTATTTCCGGCGCCGCTTTTGCGCTGACACAGACCGCCAGACAGTCAAAGAAAAAATAATCATTTTGGCATTTTAATTCACGTACATACGGCCCTAATGCAGAAAAACTCTTTAACAACTTATTTTTAGAATAACTTGCGGGCAAAGTCATACAAAGGTCTCCTTATATACAGAACACCTTTGTATCAAATGATTAAAAAATATCAAGTAATAAATTTCGTTTTATACAACTTTATCTTTCAACCATACACTTATTTCGTGTAGCGCCTTATTGAAACCACTATAAACTGATGTAGCAGGAATAGCCCGTAATGAGCCGTCCATTGATGACATGGCAATCAATTTTGAGTCTTTTCTTGGGCTGAAAATATCGTCTTCCCAATACACTGAAAACATTGGGACAGTACAGCGTCGGCCAAGAAATCCTTGATTTTTCAAGGAATAACAACTCAGCTCTGAACGCAATCTCTCTTCACCAACGCGGTAAATTCCCAATCGGCTAGCCAGCACATCGATATACATTGACGGAATTTTCTGCTGTAATTTCTCATCATGCAGTAATTCATGAACAATCGGGCCTACCACCGCAACCCCTTTAATAAGCTTTGGTTCCAGATAGGCAAGACGAACAGCAATATTTGCACCAAAACGAAAACCGAACACACCGATACAGGTATGATCAATCCACGGTATAGTCTTCAGTTGTTGCAGAATTTGTTGATGAAGTGCACAGGTATCCTGTGTCAATGTAAATTTGGCTGAATAACCAACAGAAGGAATATCCACCGTCAACATGGCAAAACCGAGAGGCGCAAAATGCTCGCGGAATAACCGCCAACAATCACTCTGTACATTATCGAGGCTGGTACAGACTAAAATCGTTGGGCAAGGCCCCTGAACATGGGAAGGAAGATGCAATAGTCCAGTGACATTTTTGCCTTCCTCTAAATGAAATTCCAGTTTTCTCAACTCATAATCAGAAAAGCGCGCAGCATTTTCATAGGCTTTATTAGCCAACACACTGGCTTGATTGGCCAATTCATCACCACGCAAATGCGGATAAGCAGCAATACTGTAAAGCGTTGCGGCCTTTAACCAACACGTTCCAGCTTTCTCGGCCTCTTCAGTGTGCAATGCTTCCTGTTGCCAGTGCATCGCCTGCTGCGACCACTCAAATGCCCAATTTCCTTTACGATAGCCGATCACAGTATCCAATAAATGGTCAGTACTGCGCTCGGCATCTGTTACGGCAATCCGGCTTAGAACATCTTGAATTTCAAGCGGATTTATCCCCCTCCAGATCCAGGCAAGCCAATTAATCATTCGATACCAACGCTCCTCGCCAAGCGCGCTATCACTGGCATCTATAGATTGTGGGCGAGTGTATTTTACCAGTGTAGAGGTTTCTGGATGCTTAAACCGAGGCTTAAACAGCGACTCTGAAAGGTTTTGTTTAGTCATGATAAAAGAAAAATCTTACTGCTTATCACAAATAGGTGGAACAAACATAACTCCCATATCCCATGGCTGCTCAATCCATGTATTTTGGGGAATATCAACAACATAATCATCCACAAGAGGACGACCGATAGGTTTTGCAAAAATCGTTACAAAATGGGCTTTCGGATACATCGCACGAATGGCCTGCGCAGTTCCTCCGCTATCAACCAAATCATCAACAACGATAAAACCTTCACCGTCTCCTTCCGCTTTTTTCAATACATGCAACTCGCGCTGATTATCGTGATCATAGCTGGAAATACAGACAGTATCGACATGGCGAATTCCCAATTCACGTGCCAGTAATGCTCCCGGTACAAGACCACCACGACTGACGGCAATAATACCTTTCCACTGTTCGACGGGAAGTAAACGTTGCGCCAATTGACGGGCATGTATTTGCAACATATCCCACGTTACAACATATTTTTCACTCATAAAATTTGATCCTGGAAACTAAAGAATATTTCAGAAAAGCGTTTTTTTGCGGAAAAAAGATTGCGCGAGATTATAGTGATTTGAGCAGACAAAAACCAGTAAAAACAAGGTAAGGCCTCATTCTGACTGCGCATTGCAGGTAATAAAATGGTATTCTCAAGCATGGCATGGACATTGGGATCGCGCAAGATGACAAAAGCGCCCTAATGTATCAAACATTACCATTTTCTCACCAAGATGTATTTTCTCACCAAAATGTAGTTACAGGAGATTCGCCGTGTCCGAATTATCAACCTTATCCCCTCAACCACTATGGGATATTTTTGCCCAAATTTGTTCCATTCCGCATCCGTCCTATCATGAAGAAGCGCTGGCATCCCATATCATTGAATGGGCAAAAGGCAAAGATTTTCATGTCGAGCGGGATGAAGTCGGCAATATTTTGATCAGAAAACCTGCTTCAAAAGGCATGGAAAATCGCAAGGCCGTCGTACTCCAGGCGCACCTTGATATGGTTCCACAGAAAAACAATGATACCCAACACGATTTCACAAAAGATCCTATCCGCCCTTATATTGATGGGGATTGGGTGACAGCCGATGGTACAACTCTGGGCTCTGATAACGGTATCGGCATGGCTTCCGCTCTGGCAGTCTTAGCGGATGAATCAGTTAAACACGGCCCATTGGAAGTTTTATTGACCATGACTGAAGAAGCAGGCATGGACGGTGCATTTGGTCTGAAATCTGGCTGGATACAGGCTGATATTCTGATCAATACCGATTCAGAAGAAGAAGGCGAAATTTACATGGGCTGTGCCGGGGGCATTGATTTTGTCACAACCTTGCCATTGTCCCGTGAAGCTCTGCCAGCTGGTTACAAAACTCTGGAACTCACTATTAAGGGGTTGAAAGGGGGTCACTCTGGTGGTGATATCCATCTGGGGCTTGGCAACGCCAACAAATTATTGGCTCGCTTTCTGGCGGCACATGCAGATGAATTAGACTTGAAATTGATTCACCTGCAAGGGGGAACCCTGCGCAATGCCATTCCTCGTGAAGGTTCCAGTGTCATTGCAGTTCCAGCCGATAAACTTGAAAAACTGCACCAACTGAAAGATAGATATCTGGAAACACTGAAAAACGAATATGCGGTCGTTGAAGCTAACCTTACCCTCTTACTGAATGAAATCGAAACATCATCGCAAACGTTTACGGAAGATTGCCAGACTCGTTTCCTCTCCATCCTCAATACCATGCCTAACGGTGTTATCCGTATGAGTGATGTCGCCGAAGGTGTCGTAGAAACTTCGCTGAACGTCGGCGTTGTGACAATGGATGAAGAAAAAGTCGAAATTATTTGCCTGATTCGTTCGCTGATCGAAACTGGCAAATCTTATGTTGTTGAGATGCTGCATTCTCTGGCAAAACTGTCTGGTGCGAAAACAGTAGCCAGTGGCAGTTATCCGGGTTGGCAGCCTGATGCCAATTCCCCAGTGATGCATTTAGTTCGCGAAACTTACCAGCAACTTTTCGACAAGACGCCAAATATCATGGTGATCCACGCTGGTCTGGAATGTGGTCTGTTCAAAAAGCCCTATCCTGACATGGATATGGTTTCCATCGGCCCAACCATTCGTGGCGCTCATTCTCCTGATGAAAAAGTTCACATTAAGAGCGTTGGTCAATATTGGCAGTTACTCACCGCGATTCTGAAATCTATTCCAGTTAAAGAGTAATAAAAAATAACCAAAAACTATCTCGTCTCTCCCCTGCTATTTGTCGTAGGGGAGATTCAGTTTTCAGATTCCGTTTGCCTATTGACTGCATTTTTACCACTTCAACTTTACCACTCCAATAAAAGCTGACGTTCCAATTGTGGATTTTGCAGGGTTACATGCAACCCAACTAACCTGACCCCTCTCCCTGCTCTACGTGTTTCCCAGGCTTGTTTTGCAACCTGAAGCAAATCAGATTTATCCAATAAAGGATGAGTATGCTCCTGTGTCGTCAATTGAAAATCATCAAACTTTAATTTGATCCCCTGACGAGCAATGCGCAGATCAGGTTTTACCTTTTCTAACCGTTTTTCCAACTCAGGATAAAGTTTTTCAATCAGCTCCACACACTCATGCCATTCATGAATATCCTGCGCCAACGTTTTTTCCACCCCGACAGATTTACGCAAACGCTCTGGTGTAATCTGCCGTTCGTCAATACCGTGGCAGCGTTCCCAAAGTGATAAACCAAATTTGCCCAAGCTTTTTATTAACGCCAGTTTATCGTAGTGTCGAACATCAGAGCAGGTTTCCAAACCCATGTCTGACAGACGTTTGGCTGTAACTTTTCCGACGCCGGGAATTTTGCGTAATGGCAACGATTTAACAAAAGTTTCTACCTGTTCAGGAGAAATCACATATTGACCATTCGGTTTATTGATATCAGACGCTATCTTGGCTAAAAACCGGACCGGCGCAACACCGGCAGAGGCAGTTAATTGCAATTCATCAAAAATGACCTGACGAATTTCTTGGGCAATTAAGGTCGCGGAACCGTGGCAATAGTGGCAATCTGTTACATCCAGATAAGCCTCATCCAAAGAGAGGGGTTCAATCAACTCTGTGTAACGGGAAAAAATTTGGCGGATATGTTGAGACACTTCTTTATAAATCGCCATTCGACCGGGAATGACTTTCAATTGAGGGCAGAGTTTTAACGCCATAGCAGTAGACATCGCACTATGAACCCCAAAACGACGGGCGTGATAATTCGCCGTACTGATTACACCTCTTCGATCAGCACTTCCCCCCACTGCAATAGGAATATTGCGAAGTGATGGATTATCCCTCATTTCAATGGCAGCAAAAAAGCAGTCCATATCAATATGAATAATTTTGCGCATCTGATCTCTCCACGCCGAAATACTGTATAAATATACATAAAGAAATTATGAAACTCTAGCTAATTTTTTAACGAAATTTCAACGTGCTCATCTGCTTGAATATAAACGTAACTCATCAATTTTTTTGATTGACTTGAAGCCACTGTAAAGCATTATGAGTGGTTGAATTAAAACCAAAATATTAAATAAATCGGTTGAATAGCAATGAAAACGATGAATAACAGCAAAAAATATTAAGATAAACAGCTCCTCCAAATTAAGGGATATAAAAAACCAATTATTTATTACATTTAAGATTAATATACTAT
>NZ_LFCV01000007.1 GCF_001037465.1 Xenorhabdus khoisanae | reverse complement strand
TACCGGATAGCGAGCTGTGTCGCGCAATGGTCGCAATCTTCGATCAATACGAAACCCCTTATAGCCCGAATGGAATTAATAACGCTATCAGTGCAATGAAATTACAAATTCCGGTTATTGGTCATCAGCGACAGAACTTAATCGGATTTAGTAACGGTGTGTATAGTTTATCGACACAACAATTTACCCCACACCAGCCGGAAAACTGGCTCATCAATCATAACGGCATTGTTTTCACTCCGCCTGCTGTCGATGAAAATCTGCCAGATCATGCCCCTGCCTTTTACCGCTGGTTATCCCATGCAGCGGGGCACAATGAAAATAAAATGAATCACATTAAAGCGGCGCTGTTTATGATTCTGGCTAACCGTTATGATTGGCAATTATTTCTTGAAGTCACGGGCGAAGGTGGCAGCGGTAAAAGTGTGTTTACCTCTATTGCGACATTATTAGCAGGCGAACACAATACCGCCAGTGGTAATATGAAAGCGTTAGATGAGGCGAGAGGCCGCTATCAGTTTGTCGGAAAAAGCCTGATTACGCTGCCCGATCAGGTTAAATATGTTGGCGAGGGTGCAGGTATTAAGGCTATTACAGGCGGCGACCTGATTGAAGTTGACGGCAAATATGAGAAACAGTTCTCAACTGTGATTAAAGCGGTGGTACTGGCTACCAATAATGAGCCGATGAGCTTTACCGAACGCAATGGCGGCATTGCACGGCGGCGGGTGATATTCCCGTTTAATATTCCGGTCAAGGAATCAGAAAAAGATCCACAATTGCCGGAGAAAATAAGCCGGGAATTACCGGTGATTATTCGCCATTTATTAACCGAATTTGCCGACCAGAATAAGGCTAAAAAATTACTACAGGCGCAACGGGATTCCAGCGAAGCATTATCAGTGAAATGCCACTCAGATCCCTTATATCGCTTTTGTGGTTATCTGGTGTCCGTGGATAATATTATCGGGATGAAGATGGGAAATAAAAATATCGTGCCAAGGGCACCGCGCATTTATCTTTATCATGCTTATTTGTCTTTTATGGAAGCGCACGGGTTTGAACGGCCGTTAACCCTGACAAAATTTGGTGATTCAATCCCCAAGATTATGCAGGAATACCGGAAGGACTATCGAAAAGTCAGGACAAAGCAAGGGTATTCGTATAACGTGGCATTATCCGAAGAGGCCGAAGAATGGCTTCCGGCAGTGCCTGAACTTCGCAGAGGTTAACCCCCCAAATAAACTTTTGGTGTTAACTATACACACTGTGCACTAAAAGGAATAATTACATGATATTAAAGGTAAAAATAAGGTGTATAGTTATCTTTTAACTGTGCACCAAGTGTACATCCTATACACCAGTTATTTATTGTCAGGGTGAACAGTCATGCACAGTTGGTGTATATCATGTACACCGCCACAAACTCAGGCAGGGCAAGGCATTCAGGGGAAAATGCACAAGGTGTACAGTTGAGAGGGACAAAAAAATTTTCAGGGGGTATCTTCTGGCAGGCAAATAAAAGCCGGAGGAATCTAAGAAGATAAATTTAGTGCATCAATTTGTTTTTTTATTAGGGTACTATCTGAAATTTAAATTAGGTAATTATCTGATTTTATTTAAGAAGAGAGATTAATCACAATTTTGCTGGTGATCTTTTATTCATGTTGGAATAGATAAGCATTGCTGTTATATCCTGTTTAATTGATGCTATATGGAAATCGTGACACAAATCACTTGATTGTTACATGCCTTAATAGTAATTAATGAAATTATTCATGACGAATATTATGGAGAATTGAGGAATGACACATAAGAAATATAATCCCACTTGGGATGGCTATATGGGGGATGTTTTAAGGGGGAATGTGGGAATTAATCAGCTAAAGCCTCAACATGAATTTTTTGATGCTATTGGTCTAGAAAAAGTATTGAGGGATAATACCCAGTATCACTTTGTTCTCACATTATCAGAAGCTCAAAGCATTATTGAGGATATCAGTCCCCGCCGTCCACAAAGTCCAAATCATGGAGAAGCATTTGCAAGAGGTATGAACGAAACACACCTAAGTTATGAAGAAGCATTTGCAAGAGGTATGGACGCAGGAAACAAGAAAAAAAATCCTATGGCGCGTGTATTTTCTGTCACTGATCCCATATCTACCTACGCAGGAAATATCTATGATTCACGTGGATTCCATGATGTTGTTCGAGAATTTAAGAGCTTAGGCATTAAAGCGGCAGAACATGTAGGAAAAAATGGGGAAAGGTATATTCACATATCAGGGCATGCAGGTCTTCGGAATCGTATCATGGGGACACGATATCGTGCCCAAAATCCCCAAATGCTTGGAATGGGAATTGGGCAGCAGGGTCTTAATGCAAGCGTTGTTCAAGGAGTTAGATTCTCCATCATTTTTTCTATTGGATATCGAGTAATAGAAAGTATTTTTAAGGATGAATATACGCTAGCCGATTTTCTTGGAAATGTAACCATGGATATGGCTAAAACTGCTATTATCGCGACAGCCTCTTGGGCTGTCGGTTCAGCTTTAATTGCTACAGCCGCTTTAGGTGGCAGTATAATTGCTGTTGCGGGAATAGTTCTACTTGCTGGTTTTGCAGTGGCTTATATTTTAGATGCTCTTGATAAGCAATATGGGATAAGTGAAAAATTAATAGCACTCATAAAAGAAGAAATGAAGAGAAAACCAAGAACACCGGAAGCGGATTTACGGCATTTTTTTAATGGATTAGGAAGGTTTAGGTGAATAGTAAATACCTTAAAGCATTAGGTGTGCTGATATTATTATTGTTAATGACATTTATAGTTGCTTTCATTATTGACGATGCTATTTCATTAATATTAATGAAAGATGAAATAAGATTTTCTGGCACTGTTGTCATGGTTGTTATGTCTTCACCTCTATTATTATATTCGTTATCAAGCTCTGTTTTTTTCTTTATCTTTGATAGACTACCTAAATTTAACAAGATAGTTGTTAAATATCTTAGTAGGTTGATGATTGCATCATTTATAATTGGTTTTCCTATCTCTTTTTATGTTGATTATAAGTTAAAAAGTGATGGTTATCTGACATGCGATAAATTATCGTGGATGTCACCAACCACCTATGTAAAAGATTTATCACTGTGTAAATGAAAAAGTTTGTAAATATTCTGTCCTCGTGTTTTCGCAAGTTTAGCCTCTGAATGTCAGGGGCTTTTTTATTGTTTTTCATGATGCTAAATAGTGTTTAAAGCATATAAAAACCAACCGCAAAACACCATGAAAAAGCTACTTGAATTACGCCAGCAAAAGGCAACCCTTACCGAACAAATGCGCACCCTGCTCACCAAAGCCGAAACTGAAAAACGTTCCTTGACCGCAGAGGAAGCCAAACAGTTCGACGAACTGCGCAGCCAGTCCGACGCCCTGAACGCCGAAATTGCCCGTTATGAGTCACTGGCTGATGAAGAACGCAATCAAGTAAGATCCCAGCCGACCAGTGAAAAACTCAGCAACGACGAACTGCGACACTATATCCTGACCGGCGAAACCCGCACCTTGTCTACAGGCGTGCCGTCAGAGGGTGGCTATACCGTTATTCCTGAACTGAACAAGCAGATCATGCAGCAATTGGCTGATGAGTCGGTCATGCGCCGGATCTGTACCCTCAAGACTACGCGCAGCAACGAATACAAACAGTTGGTTTCAGTCGGTGGCGCAGCGGTAGCCCACGGGGAAGAGGGCAAGGCACGCGGTGAGACGTCCACGCCGAAGATGGAAGAAGTCAGCATTAAACTGTTCCCAATTTACGCTTACCCCAAAACCACGCAAGAAATCATCGACTTTAGCGACGTGGATATCTTGGGCTGGTTGACTGCTGAAATTGCAGATACCTTCGTCGATACTGAAGAAACCGATCTTGTCAGTGGTGACGGCAGCAAAAAGGCGAAAGGCTTTCTGTCTTATCCCCGCGATACCCAAGCCGACAAGGTACGTGCATTTGGCACACTGCAAAAGCTGGAAGCAGCCAAACTTGAGGCGGATAGCCTGATTGACCTGAAATTCCTGCTCAAGAATAAATACCGCAAGAACTCAGTGTGGGTGATGAACTCAACAACGGCGGCTCAGGTGCAGAAGCTGAAAAATGGCAACGGCGATTATATCTGGCGCGAACGTTTGCAAGCGGGTGATCCTGATATGTTGCTGGGCTTGCCTGTCCATTACCTCGAATTTATGCCCGATAACATCATTGGTCTGGGCGACTTCAAGCGCGGTTACTTCATTGTTGACCATCAAACCGGAACCCGTACCCGTCCTGACAATATCACCGAGCCGGGATTCTATAAGGTACACACGGATAAGTATTTAGGTGGTGGGCTGGTGGACTCCAACGCAATCAAGGTACTGGAAATCAAAGCAACCAGTAAATAAGCAAGAGGGGCACAGCGCCCCTTTTCCGTCTTGGAGTTCATCGAATGAATGATATTGAATTAAGAACGGCATCACTTTCTGCCAGCGATAAGAAGCTGACCGGTTATGTGATTAAGTGGAACAGCCGATCACAAATCTTATGGAATGAATTTGTCGAACAGTTCGCCCCGAATGCGTTTAGTGCCAGCTTAACTTCTGGCGTCGATGTCAGGGCACTTTATGAACATGATCACATGAACCTGTTAGGCCGCACCACGTCCGGCACATTGCAATTAAGTGAAGATGCCACCGGATTACGCTTCGAGTTAACCCCACCCGATACGCAATTAGGGCGTGATGTACTGACACTGGTTGAACGCGGTGATATTTCTGGAATGAGCTTCGGGTTCAGGGCATTGAAGGATCAGTGGGATGTGGGTCAGGAGCCTTATATCAGGACAGTATTAGAAGCCGAACTGAGAGAAATCACTATCACCAGCTTACCCGCCTACCCTGAGAGTGGCGTGGAGATCGCCAAACGTTCACTGAATGCAGTTAAGCCCTGCAATTTGCGCCACTACTGGCTGCAACTGTCCGAGGTGTAACCATGTGGCCGTTTAAGCGTAAAGAGCCTGAGACTCGCAGTATGACCATTGATGAGTTTCTTTCTCTGGCAGGCGTATCTAACACCAAATCGGGCGAGCACGTTTCACCCTCGACAGCCGAAGGTTTACCCGCCGTGATGAATGCCGTCACGGTGATTAGTGAAGCGGTGGCAACCATGCCCTGTTACCTTTATCGGGTACAGCACCAGAACGGGAAAGAGTCCCGTGAATGGTTGAGTGATCACCCTGTGGATTATTTGCTCAATGAGTGTCCGAACGACTGTCAGACACCGTTTCAGTTTAAGCGCACCCTGATGCGCCATTGTTTACTGAATGGTAATGCCTATGCGGTGATTGTCTGGGACAACGACGGACAGCCACAATCGTTACACCCCTACCCGCCGTCAGCGGTTGTATCTCAACGGTTATCGGATCACCGGTTCGCCTATACCATCACTGAACCTTATAGCGGCAAGGTCAAAACCTACCTGCAAGAAGAAGTCTTACATTTACGCTATGCCACCGAAGATGGCTTTCTGGGGCGTTCGCCTGTCACCATTTGCCGTGAAACATTGGGCTTAGGTCTGGCGCAACAACGCCACGGCTCAAGCATTATGAAAGAGGGGATGATGGCGGCGGGCGTGATTAAATCCGCTGATTGGTTAGATGGCACGAAAGGCGCTAAGGCACTGGAAGCCCTCGAACGTTACAAGGGCGCTCGCAATGCAGGCAAAACACCGATCCTTGAAGGCGGGATGGAATACCAGCAATTAGGCATGAGTAATCAGGATGTGGAGTGGCTGGCCTCTCGTCGTTTCACCATTGACGATATCGCCCGGATGTTCAACGTCAGCCCTATCTTTCTGCAAGAGTATTCGAACAGCACCTACAGCAACTTTAGTGAAGCATCACGCGCTTTTCTGACGATCACCATGCGCCCGTGGCTTGCCAACTTTGAACAACAAATTAAATCCGCCTTGCTGATGGCGTCACCGAAAAAGGGCATTCGCTACCAAGTTGAATTTGATACCGCCGATTTGCTGCGTGCCAATCCGAAAGAACGCTTCCAGAGTTATGAAACCGCGATTAAGTCAGGGGTGATGTGCCCGAATGAAGCCCGCGAACGCGAGGGATTATCACCCCGTGAAGGGGGTGATGAATTCAGTCAGGCATGGAAGCAAACGGTCGAGGTGAAGAAACAACCGGAGGGCAAAGAATGAGAGCAGGCGCATTGAGGCATCGCGTTACGTTACAGAATTTTACCCAGATCAACTTGCCATCGGGTCAGCGTATGCAGGTGTGGCAGGATATCGCCACGGTCTGGGCAGAGGTCAAATACATTAGCGGGCGTGAATTGATGGCCTCCGGTGCAGTGTTCACCGAAGCCACCGTACGTATCTGGCTGCGCTACCGTGCTGATATCACCACTGCAAACCGCATCTTCTATCAGGGTGACAGTACCAACGGTCAATT